>JAHFJK010000021.1 GCA_023245915.1 Candidatus Doudnabacteria bacterium
TTAGTCCCACCAAATTGCGTATGACCCGCAACAACCTGAACGAAATGAGCTTCCGACTTTAGCCGAAAGCAAACGGAGTGAAGAATGATTGACCCGTGGTGGGCGGTATAGGGATTGAACCTATGGCCCTCTCTACGTCAAAGAGATGCTCTACCACTGAGCTAACCGCCCAAAAATTATCAAATTCTATTTTTTAAAAATTTTCTCCCAAAACTAGGCGGGCCACTGCCTGTCCGCCGAAGTCCCGCGAAGCGGGACGAAGGCGGAAGCTAACCGCCCAAAAATTTATTGCGTTGCCTGCAAAACCGTTTTGTGAGCCAACGCTTCCGCCACGGCTTCCGGGTCTTTTTTTTGGCGGATAATTTCAATGAACAACAGGACCAAAAAACAATTTAAAATGGCCACAAAAAAAGACACAATTACTATTAGCAAAAGCACGCCAAGCATTACCCATATTGTAGCAAACTCATGGATATCTGAAAAATTGGAAAAGCTGGCGGGATTCACCACAGTGTGCATTAAAGTAAATGAGACAGCGTGGCCCATAATTAAGGTTAAAGCAACAGCTGTGGCCAGGGAGGTTTTTTTATTCCAGGTATCTAAAGCAAGCGCGAGAGATGGCCCCAAATTTTGGTTAATTAAAACTGCAAACAGCATGGCCAAAACTGCCGTTGCCGCTACTATGCTGGTAATAAGGGCAAAAAATACCCATGCCACAAAACCTAAGCGGGTAATGATAATCAGCGCCAAAGCGCAAAGCAGGATTGATCCTGTTGTCAGACACATTGTTATATAGGGTTTGACAGATTTTTGCGCCCCATTTCTTGGCCGCCTTTCATCTATGTCAAGCCAGAGCCATACTGTAGAAACGGTAAAAATAATCACTCCAGCAACCAACCATAAAATAAATACTAGATGCAGCAAAAGCCTGGGCTGAGCCAGGCTGGGAGCAATAAAAGTCAATGCTATAATCTGGAGCAATGACAAAATCCACCAGCCTGGCGAGCGGCTGGCGGATGTAATGGACTTGTAGGCGATTTGGGGCAGATTGAGCATAGATCGATTGACAAAATTGACATGATTGATCATGATTGACAAGAATTTTTGCGCAATCTTACTTAATCTTTTAAATCCCGGCCAATCCTTTCATGCCGCCGACGGAACCGTTTCAGCAGCTACCTGGGCCTCCAGTTGTTCAAATTCCGGCGCCTGTTTTTTTTCCGCAGGGATTATATCTTTAACTATTTCATAAAATTGTTCCTGTTCCAGGGTTTCCTCTTTTACCAGACGCTGGGCAATGGTATTTAAATAGCTTCGATACTTGGTTAAAACTTCGGTGGCACGCTCCAGCCCCTGTTTCATAATTTTAGAAACTTCGTCGTCAATAATTTTGGCCACCGCCTCGCTGTAATTGCGCTGTTCGGAAATTTCCCTGCCCAAAAACACCATTTCGTGCTGGTCGCCCAAAACTATTGGCCCAATTTGCTCACTCATCCCGTAATTCATTACCAGTTTCCTGGCCATGGCTGTGGCAACCTTGAGGTCATTGGAGGCGCCTGTTGTCAGCTCTGAAAACACCAGTTTTTCGGCGGCAAACCCGCCCAACAAAGCGGCAATTTCATCTAAAAAGCTTTGTTTGGTGTGCAAATGTTTGTCCTCATAAGGCAGCTTCATGGTATAACCCGCGGCGCGTCCGCGTGAAATAATGGAAACCTTATGCACCGGGTCAGAGAAAGGCAAGACACTTCCCACTAAAGCGTGGCCGCCCTCGTGATAAGCAGTAACTTCTTTTTCTTTAGTTGATAATATATGGCTTTTACGTTCCGGCCCTAACATGACCTTTTCAATTGATTCTTTCAATTCATTATCTGTAATTTCTTTTTTGTTGCGTCTTGCGCTTAAAATCGCGGCCTCGTTGATTAAATTGGAAAGGTCAGCCCCGGAAAAACCTGGGGTGCGTTCTGCAATCTTGCGTAAATTTACATTTTTGGCCATGGGCTTGTTTTGGCTGTGGACCTCCAAAATTGCCTGCCTGTCTTTTATGTCCGGCAAATCTAAAATAACCTGGCGGTCAAATCTTCCGGGACGAAGCAGGGCTGGATCCAAAACATCCGGGCGGTTAGTCGCGGCCATGACAATCACATTGGTGTCGGTTTCAAAACCATCCATCTCTACTAAAATTTGATTTAAAGTTTGTTCGCGTTCATCATGTCCACCACCTAAGCCTGCTCCGCGCTGTCGGCCAACCGCGTCTATTTCATCTATAAAAATAATGCAGGGCGCATTCTTTTTTGCTTTTTTGAATAAATCTCGAACTCGGGAAGCGCCCACACCCACAAACATTTCCACAAATTCCGAACCGCTAATATGGAAAAAAGGTACGTTTGCTTCTCCTGCTACAGCCCTGGCAAGCAAAGTTTTACCGACTCCGGGACTGCCCAAAAGCAAAACACCTTTGGGAATCCTGGCGCCCAGCTGCAAAAACTTTTGAGGGAATCGCAAAAATTCAACTATTTCTTTCAGCTCCTCCTTAGCTTCCTTAGCTCCGGCCACGTCGTTAAACTTTACCCGATTTTTTCGTTCGTCACTTAACCTGGCGGAGCTTTGCCCAAAAGACAGGGCCCGGTTGTTGGTGCCTTGCACCTGCCGCATGAAGAAATAAATAATGACTGAAATTAATAAAAAGGGCAATAAAATAGAAAGGGCTGGCCCGGCCAGATTGCTCCAGACACTGCCTGTGGTGTAGGAAATTTTAACTTTATCCGGAGTGAGTTTGCCGACATCGACGCCGGTGTTTTTAAAAAAAGCGACTACATCAGTGCCGGTTACTATTTTGGCTTCTTGCAGGACATCGTTGTCTTTGGCTTTGGCCGTAACCGCGATATCGCTAATGGTTAAATTTTCAATCTTGCCTTGGTTGAGTAAATCACTGATTTCAGAAATTTTAACCGTGGTGACTTTGGCGCTGCCGTTGAAAGCTGCAAAAACCATGCTTATCACCAAAAAGCCGATTAAAATTAAGACAATATTTTTAATGATTTTGCTCATAGTTTCTTTAAAAATTTAAAGAGTTTATATTATACAAACTATTTAACGATGTAGCAAGAGCTAGACTTAGTATGTAACTGCCCACTGGGCAAGCTAAAACATCACTTTTTCCTGTCATTGCGAGTGCATCCGACCTGTCCGCCGAAGCTTCAGCGTAGGTGGAAGCAATCTCAATAAGTAAGGGATTGCCGCGTCGCAATGACAGTGGGCAGTTACCTTAGTATCATTTGGTGGACTCACCGGGAATCCCGGTAGTACAACCTCCGGTTGACTACGGGACACAGTCGAACCCGGGCCTCGGCAACTCGCCCCGTCACTCAACTGGTGGACCCAGGGAGAATCGGACTCCCGCTTCCACAATGCGAATGTGGCGTCTTACCACTGGACCATGGGCCCAGTTGAGAAGTTGATTTTGAGTGACGGGGTGAAAATGCCGCGTAATGCCACTTTACTATGAGCCCTTATCAAAGGTGGGCGGACAAGCAATACTACAGGCTCGTTAAATCTTATTAATTTTATCCGATTATGCTGCCTGAGTAAAGAAAAACGCGCGAACCGGGAGATCCGCGTGTTTGCGCTAGCTTGCGCTATTTTTTACTGCATTTGGAAGGTGACCGTGATTGTTGTGACCACAGTCACCGGCTGGCCATTGAGCATGGTGGGCTTGTAGCGCCACTGCTTCACTGCGTCAATAGCCGCTTGGGTCAGCAAAGGGTGGCCATTAAGAACCCTAAGGTTCTCAATGGTGCCTTCTTTGCTGATTTCAGCTTCCAATACGACAACGCCTTGCACGCGCGCCTGTTTAGCAAGTTGCGGGTAAACTGGCCTTACTTGCGAAACCAGGTTTGCGGCAATCACGTTCCCGCCAACGCGGACGCGTTGCGCGGGGGTTGCTGGCGGAGGTGGCGGGGGCACAGGGAGCGGGGCGGGCTGTTCAACTCTTGGAGGTTCGAACGGAAAAGGGAGAGGAAAATTTCCAGTCCCATTTGGAATTCCACCAGTTGTGCCACCAGGAACTCCCCTATTGTTCTGTGGCGGCTCTGTTACATCTGGCACCGGAATATTTTTTGGGATTTCCGGTGGGGATCGAAAAACTTCTGGGGGTTTTTCCGGAGATTTTCGATCCGGCCCTCGTTTTGGTAGCGGAATCGTGTCAATCTTTCCCGGACCGGCGGCTGGAGGTGGAGGCGGCAAAAAAATTCTTCCTGCCAAATTGGCCGCAGCCAATTTGTCCGGAAAAGCGACAGGCACGAGAACGCCGATTGTGAACAAGCTAATCACAATCAGACTCCCTGCCAAGAACGAAATTCTTTTTTGTTTTTTGTTTCGACTTTCAACTAAAACTGTCTCAAACATGTTCCCCTCCTTTAGAGGGAAAGCAGCGGGCGCCCAATTGCGTGGTAATGCCTAAAGGCATTCAACCTTTTTGTAGGACAGACCACGAACTTCCCGCGTCTGGGCTTTTTTGGTCAGCTTTACTTTTAGTATATACTTCGGCCAAAGTTTGTCAAAGAAAATAAAGGAGCTTCAAATTTAAAACGCGGGGATCAGCTGGGTTATTAGCTGATCCCCGCGTTTGGCGCAAGTTGAAGAGGCGGTCAGATCGGATTGGAATCCAGGTCTTCGTACATGCGACGCAATTCCTCGACCTCGGCTTTGGACTGTTCCAACTGCGATTTCAAGTCCTGGACCTGATCTCGAATCAATCGCCACGCCACGACAGGATTTCTGACAGGACAAGTCTGTTCGTGGCCCTTGGAATCGCAGCCTGGAAGGCATTCAAAGAGCGATCGCAATCAGGAACAATTTCTTATTGCTCATTTTCTTTCCTTATAGGCAAAATTTTAGCATATTTTAATAAAAATGTCAATCCCATTAGAAAAATCCATTAGAAAAACCTTCCTTAAATAAAAGTGAAAAATTGTTTGTTTATTATTAGCTATCTAACTAACTTTAATTTTATAATTTTCTAACGGGACAATAGCATGGACAAAAAAACCTTGCTTTGCTATACTTTGTGAACCGCTAAAAATAAACTTATGGATGCTGAACTAAAACAACAATTAGACAGAATAGAAAAGTTCCTTTTGGAACATGTGGTGACCAGAGAGGAGCTACTTGAACATGTAAGAAGGCTAGAAGAAAAAATGGCCACCAAGGCCAGCATGGAAAATTTGAGAGATTCCGTAGACAAATTTGCCAAAACAGTCAAAAATTTTGAGCAGGAACATTTGGCTCTTAAAGAACAAATGTCAACTGTCCAGGGCTGGATTAGAAGCGCGGCTAAAAGATTAGATATAGAATTTAAACTTTAAAAAGTTATTTAATCCCCATCAGAACCGCTTCGCGGTCTAACGGGGCAAGCATATTTCCTGCATCTCGGTGCAGGAATAAGGAACATTCCTTATGCCTCAATATGAGCTTATGTATCTGCTCGGCAGCCATGTTGCCGACACAGACGTGCCCCAAATTTCGCAAAATATTTTAAAATTCGTTGGCGATTTTGGCGGAACCGATGTTAAAGAAACCCAGCTGGGTAAAAAAAAGCTGGCCTATCCAATAAAAAAAACCCGCAACGGACATTATATTGTGGTTAATTTTACTATGGACGGCAAAAATATTAACACCTTTGATGCGAAAATTCGGACGCAAGATGCAAATATAATCCGCTACATTCTTATAAATTTAGATGAACATTTAGCCAGAATGGAAAAAGACAAAATTGTTCAGTCTAAGATAGTGCGCAAAGGCCCGCCCGCTGAACCTGCAAAGCCAACGGCCCCAATAATAAAAAAGCCGGCGCCGGTGCTAACAGAAATTAACGAGGAAGAGTTGGAAAAGAAAATAGAAGAAGCTTTAAGCGAAGACCTAACTAAATAATTTTCAATTTACAATTAACAATTTTCAATCAATTTGCAATGATATAATTTTCAATTGAAAATTGAACATTCATTGAAAATTGAGAATTGAAAATTTACTACCATGGATTTAAATAAAGTCATGATTATCGGCCGGCTGACCCGCGACCCGGAACTTAGAACCATCCCTTCCGGCGTAAGCGTATGCCAAATTGGGGTGGCTACCTCTTTTGTCTACACCAACCAGCAAACCGGACAAAAAGTGGAAAATACCGAATTCCATAATGTGGTTTTGTGGCGCAAGCTGGGAGAAATAGCCGCGCAGTATTTAAAAAAAGGCACGCAGGTATTTATAGAAGGCCGGCTGCAAACCAGAAGCTGGGACGGACAAGACGGACAAAAACGCTATCGAACTGAAATTGTGGCAGAAAACATGATTATGCTCCAGCGTCCGGCTTCACAGTCCGGTTCTTACCAATCCGCAGCAGCCCCAGTGGTTAAACCGGCGCCTGCCGAAGCTATTGCTCAAAAAGTCGAACAACCTGCTCCGGTGGAAGAACTGCCAACGATTCAGCAGGGGGAAGATATAAACGTGGAAGATATTCCATTTTAATGACAAAAATTAAAAAAATGACAGAATTGACAAAAATTTTTGTTCATTTATGTCATTTTTGTTCAATTATTTAATTATCCTAAATGCGTCCATCTAACAAAGACAACCAACCACAAATTAAAAAACAGTGCTATTTTTGCAGTAACAAAATTTCCACTGTTGACTATAAAGACACACAAACTTTGCGTCGCTTTATGTCGCCTCACTCTAAAATTTTGGCGCACAACCGCACCGGCACCTGCCCCAAGCACCAGCGCATGGTAACCAAAGCGCTTAAACAGGCAAGGCATATGGCTCTGCTGCCGTTCGTCGCGGCATAGCTCCTACGAACGTACGAACTTTATTGAACTACGAACCCTGATACTTTCGTAGTTCGTTCCCGTTCGTAAGTTCGTAGGAAATATTGATTAAAGGCAAATATTATGGATCTTAACGACCTAAAAATCGGCACCATTATTCTTTGGGAAAAACAACCTGTGCAGGTAATTTGGTCAAACCGCATGCGTACTGCCCAAAGAAAGCCGGTCATGCAAACCAAATTGCGCAATGTAATTACCGGTAAAGTTTACGAGTACTCCTTTAAATTTGGCGAAAGCATTGACGAAGCAGACGTTAATCGTGAAAAAGCCAGCTTTTTATACGCCGATGCCGAGGGCACGCATTTCATGAACAATGAAACTTTTGAGACCGTGGACATTAGTAAAGACATTACGGAGAGCCAGGAAAAATTTTTAAAAGAAAGTATGGAGGTGCAAATTTTAAAATTCAACGGCCAACCGGTGTCTATTGAATTGCCCATTAAAATCGAACTTAAAGTTACCGAAGCTCCGCCTTCTATGGTTGGCAACAGCGGCGGCAACGTTACCAAGCCAGTTACTTTGGAAACCGGGCTGGTGGTAGACGCCCCCATGTTTATTAAAGAAGGCGACGTGTTAAGGGTTGATACCAGAAACGGGGAATACGTCGAACGGGCAAGCCAATAAATAAAAGCTATGGCCAATTTAAATTCAACAAAAAAATACGTTTGCACAAAATGTGGGCACGAGTTTACCGCCTCAAATTTGGCTAAAGAAATAATCGGAAGCTCATAATCACAAACCTCAGGATGTCTAAAAATTTTCTCGACCCAATATCTAATTTAAAAACCCCTCGGTCAAGGAGGGGTTTTAAGTCGATTGATAAATATTACTGAAGCCTGCTGTCGCCAACGGTCATTGCCGAAAGTATAGGCAAACGGAAATCATAAATATTGGCGTTAACGACTAAATTTGACTGACCGCCGTTGCTGATAAAAGTATTCCAATCGGGGACTGCGATTAATCCGGCTTCGTGGACAAAATAAATAGTTTGGCCGCTCTTTATCCAACTGCCCCAGGGATGCTGGGCGCTTGCGGAACGGACAGTGTAGCCGGAATCAGACAAGCCCGAACTCGCCAGCTGGACTACATTGCTGAATTTAAAACCTAAACCGGTGAAAGCCGCCGTATTGGCAAACGCGGTTTTGGTATTTTTATAAACAATGTAAACTGTACCGTATTCATTAATGAGCTGGGCGTTTGAATAAATACTGGTACCTAAAACGCTGCCGCTCCCCGGATACTGCAAGCCACCGCCGGTATAATAACCGCCAGGATTATAACCCCCGGTATAATAACCGCCAACTGTCACATACAAACTGGCGCAGGCGCTGGAATAAGTTTGACAGACCGAAATGGTGGTGTTGCCGGCAGCCCCGGCATAAACATTTACCAGGTTGCCGCTTATATTGGCGCTTGCCACCGACAGGTTGCTGTTGTTGGAAACAAAGTAGCCGCCGCTGCCGTAAATACTAACCGCGCCGCTCTGACCGGGATACAAACTTAAACTGTTTTGGCTTAAAGAAAGACTGCTGGCGCCATAACCTCCCCCATAACTGCCCCCGTAAACAGTAACATACAGGGTGCCGCAAAAATTTAAACTGTTTTGACAGACACTAATATTGGCCGAGCCGCTTTGGTAAGCGTAGAGATTTAAAACTGTGCCGGAAACTGTAGCCGAAACCGCGCTGGAGTTGCTGTTGGAAGAAACATAGTAAGCATTAGTTGGATAATAATAACTGGACCCTGACACATTGCTGTTTATGGAAACTGCCAGGCTTTGGCCGGTATAGAGAGTGGGGCTGCTGGGGCTAAACCAGACGTTGCCGTTACCTCCTCCGCCTGCTCCGGTCACAGTTATGCTGCCGGTCATGCCGGAATGGAAACGGCAATGGAAATAAAAAGTGCCGGCTGTGTTAAAAGTTTGGGTAAAAGAACCTCCGGCATAAATTGTTCTGCTATCTGTATAGGGGTTACCGTCAAAAGTTACCGTATGGCTCATTGATCCGTTATTCCGGAAGGTTATGCTGCTGCCCGCCGGAATCGTAATGGTCTGCGGCGAATAATAGTTGTCGTATAAATAAACGCTGTAATTACTCGCGCCTAACACGGAGCCGCTAACCGTTACGTAAACCGTACCACAAACAGAAGAGGCGTTGGTTTGACAAACCATAATCGAAGCAGAACCCTGGGAAAGCCCGTTTAAATTTAATGTCTGCCCAGATACGCTGGCGGAAACTATATTAGGATTATTATTGCTGGAAATATAAAAATTACCCGGATAATATTGATAACTATTGAGCGAAGTGGAAATATTTATGTTCAGTGTTTGTCCTACAGTTAAGCTTGGGCTGCTGTTGCTAAAAGACAAGCTGCCTAAACAACCATAAGTGCTACAGTTGTATCCCGAAACAGCGACATACAAACTGGCGCAGCTGCCGGAACTTTGGCAGACGCTGATCGTGGTATTTCCGCTTTGGTTAGCGTAAACATAAACGGAGTTGCCGCTTACAAAGGCAGATGCAACAGATGAATTACTATTGGAAGAAATGGAGTAATTATTGTTATAGTAATTGTTATTGTTATAAATAGTAACTGTCTGGCTTTGCCCAGCATTTAAATTCAAACTTGTTTGACTCAACGACAAACCGTATGGGCTACCGCAATTATAAGTACAGGCGCCGCCGTACCCATATCCATGATTGGCCACGTTTGACTGCTGGCCGCCCACTGTGACATAAACCTGGGCGCCACTGTTTAATCCATAGGCATTACTGCTAATGTTGGTAGAAAAATTACCGCTGTAATCTGTTATGCCGATATTGCTGATTGTGGTCGGCAGGCTGCTTCCCGATAAAGTATAGGTTAGCTGGATTTGAGAGCTTGAAGGCGCTCCGCTAAGGTTTAAAGTTACGTTATCGCCAGAGCCGCTAAGGCTCAAATAGGGGCTATTAGCCGCTGCCAAACCCGGCAGTGTTAAAAAAACTGCTGTAAATAAGCCAAAAATTAAACTACTGGTTATTTTTTTTCCGCCAAAGGTGGATCCGCCTCCGGCGGACATAAACATATTTTCCATAATTATTTTACTCCTGGACTTTGTATTATATTCCGTTTTGACCTTTTGTCAATGCTAAAATCGCGCTAAAATCGCGATTTGCCGCGCGGGCGTTTCATGGTTGATTATACTATTTACCCATAGCCCCGATGATTCTTTTGGCAGCTAATACATAAGCCGCATTGCGGAAAGTGGTTTGATATTTTTTTTGCTTTTCCCAGACATCCACAAAAGCCTGCTTTATTTGTTTAGATAACTTTTCCAAAACCTCGGTCTTGTTCCATGTCTCATGCTTCATGTTTTGATACCACTCAAAATAAGAAGTGCAGACGCCACCGCTATTGGCCAAAATGTCAGGAATGACCACAATATTTTTTTTAGTAAAAATTTCATCAGCTTCCGGAGTGGTTGGGCCATTGGCCATTTCTATAATTAACTTGGCTTTAATTTTATCGGCGTTGTCCTTCGTCAAAACATTTTCTAAAGCTGCCGGCACCAGCACATCCACAGGCAGCTCCAACAATTCTTCATTGCTGATATTTTGGGAGCCCATAAAATCTTTTAAAGCGCCGCTGGATTTTTTATGCTCCAAAACTTTTTCAAAATCCAAACCTTGGCTGTTGTAGATTCCACCTTTGGAGTCAGAAAGCGCCACAACTTTATAGCCCAATTTTTCAGCAGCTTTGGCAAAAAAAGTTGCCACGTTGCCAAATCCCTGAATGGCAATACTCGCGCCTTTGGGCAAGTCCACAACTTTACTGTTAACGACTTCTTCAAAAACATAACCCCCCCCAAAACCCGTGGCCTCCTCCCTGCCCTGGCTACCGCCATTGTCCAAAGATTTTCCTGTAAAAGTCGCAAGTGATTTATTGCCTGTCATCTTCTGATATTCGTCCAGCATCCAACCCATTATTTGCCCATTGGTGTTAACATCCGGCGCCGGCACATCAAACTCTGGGCCAAACAGCGGGTACAATTTTTGCACGAAGCCGCGGGAAAGTTTTTCTAATTCCGACTGCGATAAAATTTTGGGGTCAACAATAATTCCGCCCTTACCTCCGCCAAACGGCACATTGACAACTGCGTTTTTAAACGACATCCAAAAACTTAAGGCCCTTACCTCGTCCAAGTTGACCTGCTCATGGTAGCGGATACCGCCTTTATAGGGGCCGCGCGCGTTGTTGTGCTGGGCGCGGAAACCTTTAAATATCTGTTGTTCACCGCTATCCATTTTTACCGGAATGGCCACTTCCACAATTCGGTCGTGATTTTTTAATCTTTCCACTAAATTTTTATCTAAATTCGCGATTTTTGCCGCGGCTTCTAACTGCGCCCTGGCGGAATCGAATGGATTTACGTTCATGTGGTTTGATTTAATAATAACGGTTTAGGGTCTAAATTTTCCTGCTGCTTATTATAACTAGCCAGTCTGAATATCGCAAAAAGTAATACTACCATCCCTAAAGTTTGAATTTTGTAAAACACAAAAAGACCCCAAATAAAAGGTAAAACCTGCATGTAAGCATGTTTGCTTATTAAATAAGCAACTGTAGCAGTTGAATACCCATATTGAGGTAAAAATATCCAGTTAACAAACACCGCGGCCATGGGAAACCCAAGCTCTGCCAATGTTGCGACAGATGCCTTGGTGTAGGCAAGACCGCGATAATAAATAAAAAGCGAAACTACTCCCGATGTTATAGCTATTATGGCGATGAACGACCAATCTGTCTTAGTTAGAGTGGAAAATTTAGGGATGGTATGTTGGCTTATATTTAAAATCAGCAAAAACACAAAAGCCAAAACAAAACGCAGAGAAGTCATTATTTTAAAATTGACTTTTTCCAAAACTAGCTTGCCCATAACCGTGGATCCGCCCCAAAAAAATGCCGCGATTAAAGCCAAGCCAACACCTTTAAGATTTGGATTCAAAGTATCGCCAGGGAAAAGCTGAGGTCTTAACCCATTAAAGGAAATCAAGTAGGCGCCAAACAAAGCTACAATCGCCCACAGCCAAAATTTGGAATTTAAATTTTCTTTTAAGATTGTCGCCGCCAGGCCAATAGTAATTAAGGGTTGCAGCTTTTGCAAAAGAATTGCGACTGAGGGATTTACATAATGGAAAGCCTGGGTAAAAGCCACGCTGGCCAAAGCCGACCCGCCGACAGCGATAAATAAAACCGCCAACCAATCCTTAAAATTTAATTTCTTCAAATCCCCAAAACCCATAACCAGCACCGGCAGCACAAATAAAATATCAACAAAATGCTCGCCCAACACTATAAAGTTGGAACTTAACTCTTTGGTCAAATGCACCCTAAACGGTGCGTCCGTCGCCCACAACATTGCGGCGATAAATATAAGATACGGTCCTATTTTTTTCATATTATTGGTTAGTTATTTAAATAAATTTTTTATCTTTAGGATATCTTTTTGTAATTGTTTTTTTAAAGCTTCTTCATTGCCTCCAAAATTTATCCAACCGCGTAAATATTTTTGCAGAATTATGGTGATTTTTTTACCGTATAGATTGCCGGAAAAACCAATTAAATAAGCTTCTAATTTGGGCAAGCCCTTGCTGTCGATTGGGCCAATGGTAATGCCAGCTTTGTATTTTTTCCCTGATGATAAAATCGAGATGCCGCTATACACTCCAAACTTAACTTTCATTTTTTTCCACAAATATTCGCGCCTGTCCAAATTAGCCGTCGGAAAACCCAAAACTTTCCCATAGCCGTCCCCATGAATTACTTTGCCGGAGATGGTTATCATCAATCCGTCCTAAAGCCAATTTTAGCCATAGGCTTTTTTTCTTCGACAATCAACTTTTTAATGACATCAAAGATAATTTTAAATTTTTTGTCGTACTTGCTTTCCAAAGCCTCAATTTTCTCGCGCAACTCTTTATTGCCCGCCAGCATTTCGCGGATTTTACTAAAAGTGCGCATTATTTGGAAATTCACCTGGATAGCGCGTTCGCTATTAAGCACCGATGACAGCATTGCCACGCCTTGCTCGGTAAACACATAAGGAGCATATTTGATATTTTGCCCTCTATTCAAGGTCACAAATTGTGACCTTGAATCTGAGTTTATAATTAGCGACGCCCAGATTTCTATTTCCTGCCTGTTGAGTCTAAACATAAAATCTTCGGGAAATCTTTTTTTATTTCTTTTAACCGCTTGATTCAAAACTTTGGTCTCTACACCATACAACCAAGCTAAATCACGACCAAACATAACTTTCTTGCCACGAATAAAATAGATTTTGCTTTCTATTCTGTCGTTTGGAATTAAAGTTAGTGCTTTCATTGTTGCCAGTTTAAGGTCATATTTTGTGACCTTAAAGATTATTCCGAACCTTTCTCCGCCAAATATTTTTCCACATCCAGCGCTGCCATACAGCCCATGCCCGCGGCCACCACTGCCTGGCGGTAACGCGGATCGTTGACATCCCCTGCAACAAAGACGCCTTCTATATTGGAGCGAGTATGGTTTTTAAGGACAATATAACCTTTTGGGTCGACTTCAATTCCGGCTGCTGCAAAAATTTTGGTATTGGGCGTATGGCCAATGGCGGAAAAATAGCCCTGGGCTTTGACAATTTTTTCTTCACCGGTTTTATTGTCGACAATTTTTATTCCCTCAACGGAATTTTCACCTAAAACATCGGTAACAGTCACGTTGGTAATAAAGCTAATTTTAGGATTGCCTTGGGCGCGCTTCAGCATAATTTTTGAAGCGCGAAATTCGTCGCGGCGGTGAACTATGGTTACATGTGACGCGAATCTAGTCAAAAATGTCGCTTCTTCCATAGCTGTGTCCCCGCCACCAATAACCACGACTTCTTTTTCTTTAAAGAAGAAACCATCGCAGGTTGCGCAAGCCGAGACGCCATGGCCGCGCAGCCTTTGCTCATTGGGTAAATCCAGCCAGTTGGCTTCCGCGCCCGTGGCAATAATAACGGTTTTGGCCTGATACTCAGCTTTGTCTGTCCTTACAATAAAAGGTTTTTTAGAAAAACCTACCGAAGTTGCGTTCTCGTTTATAATTTCCGTTCCAAAACGAGCAACCTGCTTGATCATATTATCCATCAATTCCGGACCCATTATACCTTCCACAAAACCCGGATAATTTTCCACTTCCGTGGTGTCCATCAGCTGCCCTCCGGGTTTAAAGCCCGCAATCAGTAAAGGTTTTAATTCCGCCCGCGCCGCGTACAAAGCCGCAGTTAAACCCGCCGGTCCACTGCCGATGATAATTACGTTTTTAATTTGATTGTTTCCATCCATAAAAATATGATGCCGATTATTTAATCTGCATCTATTTTATTTTAGCAGGCGCGTCAAGTCTTGACAAATTGCTTAAACACGCTGTTATTTAAAATCCAAAAGTAGACTGTTTAAAGACAAAAAGTAGACTCCGGTCGCTGAATTTGCCATAGTATGGGGATTTAACTATTAAATAGACCCCAAAAACTATGGCAAAAGAATTGCTTAAACACGCCTATAATGCAAGGTCCGCCTGTAGTCCTACTAAAGGTATGGGCGGTATCAGCTGTCGATGCTGATAAAAATTTAACAATAGTAATTACGGATGATGTTCAAGCGGCTTTCATAAAGTTCCTGATACAATCAGTATGCCAAAGGCCGAGAATCGTTTAACAACGATCTCGGCCTTTTCTTATTTTCAAACTAAAATCCCATTGATAAATTTTATTTTTTTAAAAAGACTAAACTTACTGGATTATATTATGAAGCGGCCCTTGGCTAAAGACCCGGCTTATTCGGTTCAACAAAATCCCCATGCTAATATCGGTTTTGGTAAAGTAGTCTTCAATTCCATACTTCTGCGCGTTTCCTATGCTGGTTCCGTCTTTGAGGTTGCTCACAACAATTACTGGAATTTTGGAAAGTACCGGGTCTGACATATTACGCAACTCCTCCAGGAATTGGAAGCCATCTATCTTAGGCATAAGCAGGTCAAGGATAATTATATCCGGCTGGTTTTTTTTAACTTTTTGTAAACCAACCTCGCCATCCTCGGCAGGCACGGCAAGGTACTTTTGGCCTATCTGCTCGGCAATTATGCCTCGCAGCATATTATCGTCTTCCACGATTAGAACTTTTTTATTTGAACCATCCATATTTTTACTATTATACACTTTTAATATACACCTGTCCCCCTGTTTTTACAAGCTATTTTTACAAGCTGTTATTTAAAATCCAAAAGTAGACTGTTTAAAGACAAAAAGTAGACTCCGGTCGCTGAATTTGCCATAGTATGGGGATTTAACTATTAAATAGACCCCAAAAACTATGGCAAAAGAACAA
>JAHFJK010000071.1 GCA_023245915.1 Candidatus Doudnabacteria bacterium
TTTAATTTTCGCTTTCCAACCGGTTCGCTTGCAGGCCACACTGTGGGCAACATTATCATCGCCGCCTTGGAAAAAGTTACAGGAAGCATAGACGAAGCTATTAATTTTTCTGCTAAAATGCTAAATGTGAGGGGAGCGGTTTTGCCGGTTACGCTGAAACCGACAACGCTTTCCGCAGTTTTAGAAGGTGGCAAAAAAATCGAAGGCGAGCATAATATAGATCAGCCAAATATCAAATTAAAAATTTCAAATATCAAATCGATGCAATTAAAGCCAAATGGGCCGGTTAATCCTAAAGCAATTGCCGCGATAAAATCGGCAGATGCCATAATTTTTGGCCCTGGGGATTTGTTTACCAGCACCATTCCAAACTTGCTAGTAAAAGGTGTTGCTGAAGCAATTAAAAAGTCATCTGCCAAAAAAATATTAATCACCAATATAATGAGCAAGTTCGGCCAGACTGACGGCTTTAAGGCTTCGGATTTTGTAAAAGTTTTGGAACAATATTTGAAAAGTAAAATAGATATTGCCTTGGTAAACAACAAAAAACCTGCCGGAACGATTTTGCAAAAGTACTCTAAAGAGAAGGCAAAATTTATTGGGCCTGATGCAAAAAACCTTAAATCATTGAAAGTTGTTCAGGAAAATTTAATTTCTAACAGCACAATAAAAAAACAGACAGGCGACAAGTTAAAGCGCAGTTTTTTGCGGCATGATTCAGACAAGCTGGCAAAACTAATATGGGGTCTTGTTTAATCCGCGTTCCGCTGATTTGTCACTGATGGGTAGGCTGATTAGACGCTGAATTTATGAATTTAAAAAAGAGTATCAAAAAAAATGTTTATGGGGTTAAAATCAGCTACCAGGACGGCGGCAGGGAAGTTGGCCGGGCGTTTTTGTATGTTTTAAAAAACGATTTGCATAAAAAGCCATTTGGGCTTTTGGAAGATGTCTTTGTCAACGAAAAATATCGCGGCCACGGCCTGGGCAGTAAGCTTGTGTTAGCGGCCTTAGCCGAAGCCAAAAAACGTAAATGTTATAAGCTCATAGCCACAAGCCGTAGCTCTAAGCCTGAGTTAAAAAAGTTTTATAAAAAGTTTGGTTTGGAAATATGGGGCGTGGAGTTTAGAAAAGATTTTTAATATATCGAATCAACGAATTAGACGAATCTGCGAATAACAACGAATTTGCGAATTCGTAGATTCGCAGGTATTCGTTGATTCGTCCCATTCGTAAATTCGATTATATTTATGCGCAATCAGATAGTTATCCTTGCTGCCGGCAAAGGAACAAGAATGGGCAATCCTAATGTGCCCAAGGTTTTGGTAATGCTGAATAACAAACCGCTGATTTTGCATTTATTGTATGAAATTGAAAAAATCAACCAACTCGCAAAACCGGTAATTGTGGTTGGACATATGTACAGGCAGGTGAGGGATGTTTTAGGAGAGGATTATTTATACGCGGTTCAGGACAAACAGCTGGGCACGGCCCACGCCTTGCTTGCCGCCAAACATAAAGTAAAAGCGGAAAATATTTTGGTGCTTAACAGCGATATGCCATTTTTAAAAGCTGAAAGTTTAAAGCAGCTGCTTGCCATGCATTTTAAAACCGGCAGCAAAATTTCAATTTTAACTGCCCAGGCGCCAAATTTTAAAGGCATATATACATCCTTAGAACATACCGGCAGAATTATTCGTGACATAAATCATGAAATTGTTTGCAATGTGGAACATAAAGACGCCAGCGACAGCCAAAAGAAAATTTTAGAAATTAATAGCGGAGTCTACGTGTTTGATACCAAGTGGCTTTGGCCCAATTTGGAAAAAATCGACAGAGCCAATACCCAACAGGAGCATTATTTAACAGATATTTTACAAATAGCAACCAGCCAGGGTATAAAAATTAATTCGTTATTGGTGGACGCAAAAGAGGTTTTGGGAGTCAACAGCAGGGAAGACTTAAAATTAGCAGAATCTTTGCTGGCTTAGATGCTTACACTTCGCAGTCGGCTTGGCGGAAGGAGAAGTGGATATTATATTTTAGCTGTCTTGTTTAAGACAGATTTTTTTGATTGACAACAGTGTATGATATAGTATGATAAAGTATGAAAGGCAGTTGTGGGGAGCGGAAACAAAATATTTCCGCCCCCGCCATCTGCTTTTAGCAGGCTGTGGCACAATTTAGTAAGAGGGAAAATGAATGTGAATGTTCGATTTCTAAGAGGAGATAAAAAGCAGTGGAAGAGTCCCTTGAGATTGTCGATTTCGCCGTAGGCGCCAGCATTTTCAATGTGAAAGCTGGCTTGCAGACCTGGATGGAAAAAACCCGAAATTCGAAACCTACAGGAAGATTCGGTATAGGAGGCTATTACAATATGCTTTCGCCCGAGCCAATCCTTGAGGCAATGGAGAAAGAGGTACGTCATCCGACTATTTATCCTGAAGTCAATGGCTGGCTTCGCGCCAGAGAAGCTGTAGCAGCTCGAATGGAGCGACACTACAGAGTCAAGGTTGATCCGGACACTGAGGTATGCTTGGGTTGTGGTGGTAGGGAGATTCTGTTCGTGCTTTTGCGGTCTCTTTTGAAAGCTGCCAGAAAAAGAAAACCCGGCGCCCGTAAGGTTATTGTCTCCGATCCCTGCTATGGGGGACAGTACTACTCGATTATTGAGGCAGGCGGAATCCCTGTGTGTATTTCAAGCGGCCCGAACCACGACTATTTTGGAGGCGCTATCGAATACATTAATGAAAACGGAGAAGAAGTAGTCGCCGTTTTTGTTGACGGAATTCACAATCCAACAGGCGTCTGCGCCCAGGCGAAACAAATGACTGCGGTCGCAGAAGCGGCGGCATCAGCCAGAGTGGTGGTAATTTCTGATGAGGTTTATCAGGAATTGATCCATAACGGTGATCCCATACCATCCATGGCGCAGCTTGTTCCTCTGCAAGATGGGTTGATAGCTATAGTTCGGAGCGGATCCAAACTGTATGCTATGTCCAGGGATAGAATCGGCGATTTGGTCGCTAGCAGTGCAATAGTTAAAGACTATGTCGACGAGCGAAAGATTATCAATTATGGGCCGCCTTCGATTATCCAAGCTGGTTATGCCGCTGCTCTGAATTTGTGCGATGACTCTATCGCAGAGCTTTCAGCACGGATTGCTAAAAGAGCAGAAATGATCTACAGGGGTTTTGTCGAAGCCGGCTGGATCAACTTTCCAAAACCTCCAAGAGCCGGAATCTTTCAGTTGGCTCCAGTTCCCGACGCGTTTTCCGATGCGCTAACGTTCTGCTCGAAAGCAGCAGAGGAGTATGGTCTTGAAATTTGGCCGGCCGCAGCTTTCGGACACAAAGCCAGTCAGACCTTGCGACATGAAGTTAGAATTCCCTACGTCGAACACGAAGATAACTTGCCTTGTGCGTTCTCAACAATGAAAAATTTTTTGTCTGAGCATGCTTCAAGCGTGAGTTAAATCGGAAATGGGCGGTGGTCAGGTATGTTCTCTAATATTGAACTTCCGTCGCCACCGCTCGTATCCCCTTTGTTTGGGGGAAAAATAAAAGTATGATATTATCATACTGAATAGAGTAAAGATTCTCTTGGTAGAGTTAAGGGATTCCTCACTTCGTTCGGAATGACATCAAATTTAAAAAATAGGTTCCGGCTCTCCCTCCGCTTCGCTTCGTGGAGGCCGGAATGACATTGAAGATGAACAGAGAGAGATTAACAATTACATTACGCAACGATCTGCTCAAAGAGTTGGATGCGGAAATTGACGGGCAACGCTTACGCAACCGCAGCCACGCCATTGAGTATTTTTTATCGCGCTCTTTGGGACTTAAGGCGGTCAAGGTTTTAATCCTGGCCGGTGGAAAACCGGTCTTTTTTGAGTCTGAGAAAAAATCTTTACCCAAAGCCATGGTCAAAATTGCGGGCAAGCCACTGCTCGAACAAACTTTGCAGCGTTTAAAGTCGGCCAAACTTACGGATGTTTATATTTCAGTCGGGGAGGGCGGACAAACCATCACCGACTATTTTGGCGACGGCAGGCACATGGGCATTAACATAACTTACATTCATCAGTCCAAAAGTAATGGCGGCAATGCCCAGCCAACACTTCAGGCCAAGGAGTTTATTAAAAATTCTTTTTTATTAATATACGGTGACGTGCTTTCTGACATTGACTTCGGGGATTTTGTGGAATTTCACCGAAGTCAAAAAACCTCCGTTTGTACCATGGCTTTGGCGGCATCGGATTCCGTGTCTATGTGGGGAGTGGCCAAACTGCAGGGGAATCGGGTAGTAAATTTTGAAGAAAAACCCAAAGAGCCAAAAACTTTTTCGCGTTTAATTAATGCCGGAATTTATATGATGGAGCCGGAAATTTTTAGCTATATTGCTGGGAACCCTCACCCGTCCCTCGGCTCCGCCTCGGGACACCCTCTCCCAAAGGGAGAGGGGAAAAAGGAAAAGACTTTCAAGTTAGAAAGCGATATATTTCCGCGTTTGGCAGAGGAAGGAAAATTGTTTGGATATCCTTATGAGGGATTGTGGCTGGACATTAGTAATAGCGCGGCGTATAAACAGGCGGTGAAGGAAGTTAAAAGTCTATCAAGCTCGTAAAGTTTATAAAGTAATTTGTCATTGCGAGGACCCCGAGCGTAGTCGAGGGGGACGAAGCAATCTTTACTTAAATTAGATCGCTTCCACCTACGCTGAAGCTTCGGTGGACAGGTCGGATGCACTCGCGATGACATGAAAGCAAAATGAAGTCAAAACCATCATCAAAAAAAATCCGCATCGCCTTAAACGGCTTAGGCAGGATTGGCAGGATATTTTTAAGGATTGCTTACAACAACCCGCATTTTGAAATAGTGGCGGCGCACAGCCGGGGCGAAGCCGGTTTGTATGCGCATTTGCTAAAGTACGATTCCACATACGGCACCTGGCAAAAAAACATTAACGCAAAAAAGAACAGGCTAATTATAGACAAAGTCGAGATACCATATTTGCAGGCCAAAGAAGGCCATTTGCCCTGGAAAAAAATTGGCGTGGATTTTGTGCTGGACGCCACCGGGAAATTTACCAAACGCGCGGACGCGCAAAAGCATTTGGATGCCGGCGCGGGTTTTGTTATGGCCAGCGCGCCTATGGATGACGCGGATAAAACCTTTGTCTATGGCGCCAACCACAAAAAATTTAACCCCAAGCTCCACAAAATTATTTCCGGCGGCTCCTGCACTACCATTTGTTCAACACTCACTATGAAAGTTTTGCAGGAAAGTTTTGGCGTCAAACAGGCTTATATTAACACCGTGCACGCGGTGACCAACGACCAGCAGCTTTTGGACTCCTCGCATAAGGACGTGCGCAGGGCGCGTTCGGCCACGGAGTCCATAATTCCCACGTCCACCGGCGTTTCCAAAACTATTGTTAAGCTCTATCCAGAGCTTTTGGGCAAAGTTTCAGCTTTGGCATTACGCGTGCCGGTGGTGAATCCTTCATTGGTCGTGCTCACCGCCCAGCTTAAAAAAAACACCACAACTCAAGCTGTGGCAAAAACTTTTACCAAAGTTGCGGAAGGAGAGCTGAAAAATCATCTTTCTATTTCCAACCTGCCTTTGGTTTCAATTGATTTTAGAGGCAACCCGCACGGCGCAGTCGTAGATTTGTATTCCACCGAGGTAGTTGACGGCAATTTGGTTAACGTTTTGGCCTGGTATGACAATGAATGGGGCTACGTGCAGCAAATGGTGTATTTGCTGGCATATTTGGCAAAGCGAATTAGGCAAACTAAAGGTTAGCGGAGAATTTTTAAAATTTGGGAATGGATTTTACCATTACTGGA
>JAHFJK010000072.1 GCA_023245915.1 Candidatus Doudnabacteria bacterium
CCGGAAAAAGCCTGTGCAAATTGTGGCGGATCGGGTGCCTTAAGGCAAGAAAAAACCATCTCTGTCAAAATCCCCGCGGGCATAGACAATGGCCAAAGAATTAGAATAGCAGGCGAGGGCGAGGCGGGTTATAGGGGCTCCACCCCCGGGGATTTATTTTTAGTGGTTAAAGTCATTAAGCATAAAGAATTTATCCGGGACGGCTTTAACCTTTCCAGGGAATTGCCCGTCAGTTTTACCCAGGCAGCGCTGGGCACAAAAATCATCGTAAAAACTTTGGACGGCGATATTGAACTAAAAATTCCTTCCGGCACGCAGGCCGGCACGCAGTTTAGAATCAAAAGCAAAGGCGTGCCGCATTTAAACAACCCTAATCACCGGGGAGATTTATTGGTTACCGCGCGAGTCATAGTGCCCAAAAAACTTTCCAAAAATGAAAAACAGCTGCTTAAGCAGCTGGCCGAGGAGAGGGGGGAGTTGGTAGAAATTGATGAAAATTTTTGGAATAGCGTCAAAAACTCCTTTAGTTAAAAAATGAGATATCGGATTTTTTGTTTTATTTAAGCCAAGTTAGTGATTTTTTTCATTTTTTTAATACGAAAATCGTTGACATTTCATCGATTTTCGTATATAGTTCTTGGGTATGAAACCCATATCATCAATTGAAATAAACAAAGAGCTGGTTGGTACCTATATTCCAAGAAGCATCCATCCAGAGCTGGTTTTGGCTTTGCATAAGCCGGAAGTTACCATACTGTACGGGCCCAGGCAGGTCGGGAAAAGTTTTGAGGTTTGGCAATTAATAAGAGAGCTTGCTTTTGCAGAACCGCAAACCGACATTTTTTATTTTAATTTAGACAGGCAAAATTTTGAGCTTGAAGACCCCGAAAAATTTTGGGCGGAAGTAATTGCGACTAAAAATTTTTTCGACGGGAAAAGTTATATTTTTATTGACGAAGCCCAAAGATTTGCGGGCCTGGGTTTGTTTATTAAATATTTATACGATAAACACGAGAACGTCAAATTTTTTTTAACCGGCAGCGCATCTTTGGAAATTAAACAAAAAATTAAAGAACCGTTGACGGGAAGGAAACAGGATTTTTTTTTAAGCCCTTTAAGCTTAAAAGAGATTTTGCGGTACAAAGGAGTAAAAAATTTTCCTTTGCAAGCCGATTTGAATATTTTACAGGCGGTCTTGGAGGAGTATTTGCTGTTTGGCGGCTATCCGGGAGTTGTGACTTTAGGCGGTCAGGCTCAAAAACGGGAAAAGCTTCTGGAAATCAGCAGAACTTATTTGCTGAAAGATTTGTCGGAATATTTTTCCGGGGTGGATGCGGCTTCGCTGGAGCTGGTTGCGGTTTATTTAGCCGAAAACGCCGGCCAAATTTTAAGCAAGGATAATTTAAGCAATTTTACCGGAGTAGCCAAATATAAAGTAGAAAAAATTTTAGCAGTTTTAAATATGGGTTTTGTCACCGGCCTCTTGCTGCCTTTTTCCAAAAATAAGGCCAAAGAGCTTACCCACAGGCCCAAGGTTTATTTTTATGACCCGGGAATCAGAAACGCGATTTTAGGCAAGCTAACAGTTGTGTCCATAGTTTCCGACCGGGGCAAGCTGTTTGAAAATGCGGTGTACTTGCTTTTAAAAAATAAATACCGGAAAGTTAATTTTTGGCGCACCCATAATCAAACCGAGGTGGACTTTTTGGCTTTTGACAATGACAACCTTGCGCTGGCTTGCGAAGCCAAGTTCAGCGCCAATCCGGAGTCGGCCGGCAAAAACCTGCTTAGTCTGCAAAAGCAATACCCCGACGTGGTTAAATCCGTTCAAATAATTTCCAGGGAAAATTTATATAAATTTATTTAGCCTTAATTCGTCCGTGTCATACGGCAAAACTTTCCAAAAATGCAAAACAGCTGCTCAAGCAGCTGGCCGAGGAGAGGGGGGAAAGTCTTCAGATAGACGATGGTTTTTGGAATAATATAAAAAATACTTTTAGTTATACCCAATTGCTAAATTAATTTAGATATAATACTCCGAAGCTTATGTTGTTATTACTTAATTTTATTGGTTATTATTAATTTTATTCCAAACACAAAATCGGAATTTAATTAGCGAAGGAGTATAGATCAAAGTTTGCTTGCCCCGTAGAGTTTCGCGAAGCGAAATTTATACGGGGTGGGACAGTATAAAAGACAGTTTTTAAAGAAGTGTTTTTTATTCCCTCTTAGGGTTTAATACCCCGCAGCTCTGCTGCGGAATCACTCTGCAGTCTGCAGTTGATACCTCGCAGCTTGCTGCGAGGAGGTTCGTTCACTTAGAAGTAAAAAATACTAAACCTAAGGACAGAAAAAAACACAAAATATAAGCAATCATCAAATTTAGCCAAAAAGTTTTTGCGAATTGCACATTCATCCAAATAAGGACTGCGCTGAAAAATATAGCGGCAATTGCTCCATAAATCCCGCCAGTTAAAAAATCTTTCGATGCCGCTTTAGTGTTCATCGTAATCAAGATATACGAAACCACAAAAACAATCGGCAAACCACCAATAGCTCCGGCGAGTTTGGGACCGGAAAATTTGGTTACAACCAAAATAATCGCGGTCACGACAGCGGAAGCCAAGCTTTTAAGAATAATATCCATATCCAAATTATATCATATTATAGAAAAAGTGATTTTTGTTTTTTCCTTAAATTTGCTATAATTTTAACAGCTAAAATCTAATGCTCAAAAATATGAACAATACCCCTAAAACTTATTCCATTGATGAAGTCAAAGAAAAAATGGAAAAGTATCTCGACGTCTCAACAGAAAGACTGCGTGCTCGCTTAAGGGCGGCTTGGAAAAAACAGGCCTCTAAAATTCAAGAGTATGATCGAACTAAAGTTTAAACCGGAAGCGCTGTTCAATCTCCATATTTTCATCCGCCACTATGAGCAGGCATTTTTCGAGCTTTACCGTGATAGCGGTTTATGGCATGAGGAACTAATCATTCAAAGTTATCGTGAAAGCGCTCAAAAATTATATTTGGCCATTTTGGAAGAAACTGAAAAGCGGCTTTCAAGAATTAAAGTTTTAGGCCGCAAAAAGACTTTTTACTTTTACGAGCTTGATTTTTACGTGGGCAACCGCTTAGTGATAGTAATTTACGCCGAACATAAAAATCACAAAATAAGGTTTATTGAAACTATTTCTATAGATAGAAAACCAATAATTTTTTAACCTAAATCTCAAAACAAAAATAAATGCTCGCCATTATGTCCTTCGCGGACGTAAATCAATTAATCCACAATTTTAACTGGCATAACCCTTCCTGGGATTTGTTTATTTTTTTGTTTTGGGCAGTGGCCAGCATCATGTATGCTTTCGCGGCCGGACGCGGCCGGGTTATTAGCCTGCTTATGAGCCTGTATATTTCCAAACTTTTGGTTTTGCAGGCGCCGTGGCTGACAAACGCGATTAACAGCAAACTACCCAGCACACTGCTTTCGCTCCAGCAGTTGGTAACTTTTTTAATAATTTTTATTTTGGTTTTTATTTTGTTAAGCCGTTACGCGTTTAGGACATCGTTGGACAGCCGCCACCTGGCTTCCGTGCCTTTTAACGTGGTGTTTTCTTTTTTACAGATTGGCCTGTTAATCAACACAATTTTAAGCTACCTGGCAATTGCCGGTCGCAGCTTTTCGCCTTTAGTTAATTTGATTTTTGTTTCAAATGTATCCAATTTACTGTGGACGCTGTTACCTTTGGCGTTTTTGATATTTTTGGGACGATCGGTGACCGACCGTCATGAGTTGTAATTGATTTACGAAAGGACCTGCCTGCCGGCAGGCGAGAACCAAAAAATAGATTCCGAACAAATTTAACAGCAATGTAAATTTTCCGGAATGACACGCACTAGCTGCTCCAACGGGCAAAAATTCCAGTAGATATCAACCGGCCTTCCCTGACCTTTGCGTCAGGGTTATTTTTTTGTCTCAAGCACAGTTCTCCAAATTCAATTTTTCCGGACCTGGATTTTATTGCGTCCTCAAGCAAATTATTTAAAGCCAGAGCCGAGGAATTGGTGGCGTAGCCGTTGATAATCAGAAATTTTGCATCATTGGAAAGCAAATTTACGCAGTCAGCAAGCAGGCCTGGTAAATCAGCATTAAATTTCCAGGTCTTGCCGGTGGGCCCATGGCCAAAAGCCGGCGGATCCATAATTATGCCGTCGTATTTGGCTCCTCTTTTAACTTCACGCTTAATAAATTTTACGCAATCGTCTAAAATCCATCTGACTGAATCGGTTGGTAAATTATTTATTTTATGATTTTCATTCGCCCAACTAATAGCAGGCTTGCTGGCGTCAACATGAGTCACTTGGCATCCGGCCTTGGACAGAACCATTGTTGCCCCGCCGGTATACGCAAATAAATTCAAAATTTTGAATTTATTTGCAGTCTTCAAGTCATCAAGTGGAAAGTTTTTTAAATGGAAATTTTCTTTACCTGACTTGACGACTTTATGACTTGATAGACTTGATAACTTATTTAACGCCCATCTCCATTGCGCGGCTTGTTCGGCGAACAGTCCGGTATGTTTGAAAGGGGAGAGTTTGAGAAGGAATTTAGAGTCCTTATAATTTAAAATCCATGGGTTTGGCACGGGTCTTTTAATTTCCCACTTTCCACGATTATCATCAGCCGCAGATTGGTAAACGGCCCAAGCCTTGTCCCATTCTATGTTAGCCAGAGATCTTGGCCAAATAATCTGCGGGTCCGGCCGTGCCAAAACCGCCTCGCCCCAACGCTCCAGGCGAAAGCCATCCCCTGTATCTAAAAGTTCAAAATCGTTAAAGTCTTTGGGTGTTTCTAATATCATAAAAACTGATGACTAATAATTTATTATAAATAACTAGTCATCAGTTATGAATTAAAGTTCCTATTGCGCCGCGGTTAGGTTTAAAACCGTAAAACCTTTTAAACTGCCCTCATAGGTCAGGTTAACTTTTTTATCTATTAAACTGCTGAAATCACGCACAGTTGTAAAATAGATGGTGCGGTCTTTGGTTACCAGCATAAAATTGCCTTTGCTGGAATTGTCCGACTTTTTGAGCGTGCCTGTCCAGACACTGGCTTTAGTTGACGAAGTATTGCCCGGATTTTTAGAACCTGTGCCATTTTTGGTCTGATTTACCGAATCAGAAACGGTGTTGCCGGGGTTGGTTTTAAAGTACCAAATCAAAGCAACCACGACCACTACAATTGCAATGGCCGCGTATAACTGTTGGTTTTTCTTTTTCATGTTATTTGATTACTTATTATACTTATAGTTTGGCCTGTTTTTAATTTTTTGTCAAAATTAGCTGTGCAAAATCAGGTAACTGCCCACGAGTGTGCCATTAATTTAATTCTGATGATGCAAAATTTGCAAAAGCCCTTATTTATTCACTGGCCATTTACAGTATCCTCACCCGTCAAATTTAAATTCAAGCCACACCAGGGGTCATCAGCATTAAAAAATTCCGTCATTGCGAGGAGTCAGGGCTTTAACTGACGACGAAGCAATCTTATCTTAGTGTTATAAAGATTGCCGCGCCCCGCCATTTTAAAGCTAAAAAATGGCGGGGCTCGCAATGACGCCAATGCCCAGTGGGCAATTACAAAAAAAAGCCGAGCCGTTGACAAAAGGCAAAAAAACTGCTATTATAAGAGTATAAAGCTATCGGATAGCGCATATTATCACAAAAATACGATAATATTCGCCTTTTCCCATACTCTATCTCTATCTTTAAACTTTAAAAGGTAATCAAAATAATTGCCTTTTATAGAAACAAAAACAAAATTT
>JAHFJK010000022.1 GCA_023245915.1 Candidatus Doudnabacteria bacterium
AATGGCGAGGTGCCAAAAGTCAAAACTGGAATAGACGTATTGGGAGCCCGAACTTGACTATAGTCATCCACCCCGTCAAAACTCACTGCCCCACTCCCCACCTTCCCAGCTGTCCAGGTAGGTCCATTGGTAAGAGTTCCTGTGTTGTTGTTTCCGGATGAATCAGCAGCGATAGTCCCTGAACCTTCGTCAAACTTCCAGTAGCCTACAAGGCCGTTGGTGGTTGCGCCTAAGACCTGACCCTGGGTGAGGCTATCATATCCCTGAAGGATTTCCTGCATGGTTAAAGCTTGGGCTGTTTGGGAGAGGGTTAAGCTTAAAAGAATAAGAATGATAATAATATAGGCTTCAGTTTTCATATTTCAAACTCCAATATCATCGGCAAATGGTCGGAAACTAAATTATACGGCACTTCAAAATTCTTTACTTTTATCTGCGGAGAGACAAACGTATAATCAGCAAAAGACTGTTTATTAGCGTAAATATTCCAGGACATCTCGTTGCGGGTGTTGGTTATGCCAAACTGACTAATTAAATTTTTCAACCCCGTGTCCTGCAAAATTTTAATACTTTTGGTCTCGGGCATTAAATTAAAGTCGCCGCACAAAATTTTTGCTCCATGTGTTTCAGACAAAAACTGGGCGATCTTTTGAGAAGCTTCAACCCGGTCTTGAGTGTCCAGCTTCTCTCCCGGCACGGGAATGCCGTGATAGTTAAAAATGTTTAAGCCTGCTTCAGAAAGCTTTAAATGGAAAACGGCGCAGGGAAAATCAATAAAATCTTCTGTGAATACATAGTCTTTGGTGCCAGCAATCATTTTTTTTTCTCGCCTGACGACGGCAAGATTTTTTCTTGCAAAAATAGCCAGCCCATGGTCAACCCCAAGCTTTGCCTTTGTCAGCCCGTGATTTTTAGATGTCAGCACAAAATAGCCGTTAAAACTTTTAAGCAATTCTGACAATTCTTTAAACAGCTGGGGACGGGTTCCGTCTTCCAAGGTCCCTAAATTATCTGCTTTGGGAGAAGTAAAAACTTCCTGAAAACAAAAAATATCTGCGCTTTCGGATTGTTTTTTTAAATAATCAAACAGCTGCCGGTCTTGCTTGCCTCCCCAAAGGTTCAAGGAAAGTAATTTCATGCCCTGATAAATCCAGCACCTTCCCGCCGGGTTTAATACCCCGCGGAAAATTTTTTAGTTACTTTATTCCAGCTCCATTGCGAGAGTGATTTGGAAGGTGCTGGATGAATTTTTGATTATCCAGCCCCGCTTGCTTTAAGTCCGCTTCCAGCATTATTTTTACCAGCTCGGCAAATTTAACCTTTGGCTGCCAGTCTAAAAGCTTTTTGGCTTTGGAATAGTCGCCTAAAAGCAAATTTACTTCCACAGGCCGATAGTACGCCGGATCAATACCGATGTATTTTTCCCAATTGTTAAGGTTAACCAAACGGAAAGCTGCGTCTAAAAATTCACGGATGCTGTGGGTTTCGCCGGTGGCGATTATGTAATCGTCCGGTTTGTCCTGCTTAAGCATCAGCCACATAGCCTCGACATATTCAGGCGCGTAACCCCAATCCCTTTTGGCCTCCAAGTTACCTAAATAAATTTTTTCCTGCTTGCCGGACAAAATATTGGCAATGCCCGTGGTAATTTTGCGGGTGACAAAAGTTTTGCCGCGGCGGGGAGATTCGTGGTTGAACAAAATGCCGTTGCAAATAAACATGCCGTAGCCTTCGCGGTAAATTTTACAAATGTGGTGGGCAAAAACTTTGGCCGCGCCATAAGGGCTGGCCGGGTTAAAAGCCGTGGCCTCTGTTTGCGGCATTTGTGTAGCCTGCCCGAACATTTCGCTTGAGCCGGCCTGGTAAATTTTAGTTTTGACCCCGCTTCCCCTTACCGCGTCAAGCAGCCTTAAAGTACCCAAAGCGTCTGTATTGGCTGTATATTCAGGAATTTCAAAACTGACTTTCACATGGCTCTGCGCGCCGAGGTTATAAATTTCATCCGGCTTTATGATTTTAATTAATTGATTGAGATTGGAAGCGTCGGACAAATCGCCGTAATGCAAAAACAGCCGGCGATGTGACTGGTGAGGATCCTGGTAAATCTGTTCAATCCTTTCCGTGTTAAACACGCTGGCGCGGCGCATGATACCGTGCACCTCATAAGCCTTAGAAAGCAAAAATTCAGCCAAATATGAACCGTCCTGGCCGGTTATGCCCGTGATGAGAGCAACTTTATTTTTTTCGGTCATGAAGCTAATTTAGCACCAATTGCCTTTTAAATCAATAGATTTCCTCTATTCCAGCTCATGACGGCTGTCGGACAAAAATACAAAATCATCGGCATAGCGAATGTAATATTTCTGATAAAGCTTAAAAATTTAAGCAATTTTCACATTTTAATCTTAAATCCCTGCCTACCGGCAGGCAGGCTAAATCTTTAATCTGGCTTTTCAAACTCGCACCTGTGAGCTTTAACACTTTCGTG
Organism: Candidatus Doudnabacteria bacterium; assembly: GCA_023245915.1. Classification (GTDB taxonomy): domain Bacteria; phylum Patescibacteriota; class Doudnabacteria; order UBA920; family UBA920; genus PALSA-1336. The sequence goes on from JAHFJK010000022.1 coordinate 2,489, forward strand.
TGCCTTTTTAAACATATCATATTTAATTGTTTCCGCAATGCTTTCAATGCTTTCTAAAAGTCTGGTTTTTAAGGCCTGGATTTCGTTTTTTCCAGCGACTTCTTCAGGCAGGAATTTATTGTTCTGCAAATACCAGTAGCTCAATTTGCTGACTTTTTCCCCCAAAAATTCCTGGGCCGCCCACTGGTAGACATGAAGCTGGTCGAGGTCATTTTTGTCGTTCTTAGATGGGATTTTCTCACTGGTTTTATAGTCAATGATTTCCAAAGTCTTGTTAGCCGTGCTGTCTGCGCGGTCGATTTTGCCCGTAAATTTATAGCTGCCTAAAGGTAAATAAAAAGATTTTTCCAAAAATTTAGGATTGCAAGGGCTAGCTTTTAAAGTCTGATAAAAAGTTTTTAGCAACTCCCTGCCTTTTTTGCGGTAATCTGCTTTCTGTTTTTTGTTTTCGTACCATTCATCAATCCAATTTTTTTCATACAGCTCTTCAAGCAATTTGAAATCTCCAAGTTCAGCTTGAGAACTGGTTTTGGCAAAGAGATCCTGCTGGCTCTGGTTGCGCCGTGATCTGTACTCCTTTAAGTAGAGCTCAAAAACTTTGTGGATAGTCTGCCCAAAACTGAAATAAGGGCTTCCTGCAGTCGGCAGTTTTAAGTAGTACTGATATTTGTACTGGAGCGGGCAGTTTTCAAAAGTCTTGAGCGCAGAAAAAGAAAAGGTTTCAGGCAGGGTTTTATAGACTATTTCCGATTTGTTGGCAGGCGCAAAAAAAACCTTGCCTGTGGAAGTAATTGCGCTCTGCGCCGAAACCAATTTAGTTTCCTGCAAAAACACCGAAGGTTTTTTGGTTTTTTCTCCGCCGTAATCTTTTGCCCAGGAAAGGTACAGCTGGCTTTTGGCCCGTGTAACAGCCACATAAAACAGTCTCCTTTCTTCCTGCAAATGGAAATCGCCTTCAGGCAGAATGTCTTTAATCAGCGCCAGAGGGATTTCGATTAAATCGCCGCGTGAGCGGGTTGGAAAACGTAGGTCCACCATATTGGGAATAAAAACATATCCAAATTCTAAACCTTTGGCTGAATGGACGGTTAAAACTTTTAAACTTTCCGGCCCTAAATTCGGGTCAAATTTAATTTGCCCTTCATCCCCAGCTTCTATTTCCAGGTCTAATTGATGCAGAAATTTATGCAAACCCTTGTCGGTATTTTCCGCGACAAACGCTTCAATTTTTTTATAAAACTGCTCCAGCAACTCCCGGTTTTCCGCGTTTTGCAAATTTTCTTCCTCCAGCGTCTTCTGCAAATTCAGATCGTTTACAACCTGGACAAAAATCTCGTTGGCGGATTTCTCCTGGGCAAGTTTTGCGTGAGTATTCAGTAAATCAGTTAGTTTATAAATAGTTTTTTGTGCAGCGCTGTCCAAAACTGTCAAAGTTTTACCAGCGCTCAGCATTTCGTAAAGCGAAAAGGTTTTTCTTTGCGCTGTTGCCAGCAGCATAGCCAGGTCTTTGGGAGGAATTTTAAACTCGTCAAAAGATAGCACGCGGTAAAGAGCATAGGAGTCATGGAAGTTGTTTAAGACTTGTAAGTAAGCAATAATTTTGGAAATAAAAGGTTTGTTATACAAACCAGAATGGGCCAGGAAAGTATGGGGAATGTTGTATTTGGCCAAAACCGGCAACAAATCCCTGGCCGCTAAATTTCTGCGCAATAAAATAGCAAAATCATTCCACGAAGTGCCCCCCGAAGCTTTAGCGAAGGGGGGCGGTGCATTCTTCAACTCAACAATCTTTTTGCCAATAAGGTTCATTTCTTCATTTAAATCCTTCCCCTCTAAAACCTCAATTTTCCCTCCAGTTTGTTCTTTGCCAAAATTCGACTTTAGCTTTTTGTCAATCCCCAGCTTGGTTTCCAGCCTGTCCGGATTGTTGGCCTGAATAAAATTGTAAGCTAAATCCAGAATTTTCTGGTCGCTTCTGTAATTTTCTACTAAAGTGATTTGCTTGAATTTAGGAAAATCTTCCTTGAATTTTAAAATGTTGCTCACACTCGCGCCTCGAAATTTATAAATTGACTGGTCATCATCGCCAACCACTACAAGATTTTGATCATCGCCGGCCAGCATTTTAACCAATTGATACTGGGCGAAATTAGTGTCCTGAAATTCGTCGACTAGAACAAATTTAAAGTGCTTTTGGTAGCGTTTTAAAATCTGCGGTCTTTTTTCAAAAAGTTTTAAAGTGTAGTTTATTAAATTGGCAAAGTCTAAATAATTTCCATCGAGAAGCAGTTTTTCGTAAACATGAAAAGCCTTGGCGATTTCTTCTATACGATTGATTTCTGTCGGGTCAATATCGCTCGTAGGAGTCGGCCTTGGCCGCCCGTCCTTTGGCTTCGGGCGCGCAAGCGCTGCCACTACGCCCTCGGCTGTGTCCAGCGATAATTTTAATTCTTCCGCATACCGAAGATAATCATCCGGCGTAATTAATTCATCTTTACACCTTGAGAAGTGTTTTAACAGTGCGGAAATAAATTTTTTTGGGTTACCTAAAGGCCGATAATACTCCAGGTCAAATTTTTCCAGATTATCGTGAATTAATACCCAGGCAGCAGTTTCGTTTAAGAGTTTAAAATCTCCGGGCAAGCCTATGTCCAGCCCGTGCTGTTCCAAAATTCTTTGGCAAAAACTGTGGAAAGTGGAAATCCACATATCGTAGTAGCCTAAAGGCAATAACTGTGCCAATCTGTCCTGCATTTCTCCAGCTGCTTTGTCGGTGAATGTTAAAGCAAGAACTTCATCCGGCTTGGCCAATCCTTGTTCAATCAAGTAAGCGATTCGTCTTGTAATGACTGTGGTTTTTCCGGTCCCCGCGCCTGCCACTATCAAAAGCGGTCCCTGTTCATGCTTGACTGCTTCAGTTTGTTCTTTGTTCAAATTTTCTAAAAGTCCAGACATAGATCCAGCGATTCAAGTGCTAAATTAATCCTTTCAAGTATTCTTTAATAACAGGGTCTTCCTGAGCATCTTTCCTGGCTTGTTTTAAGATTTGTTGTCGCAGTCTTGTCAGTTTGTTTTGATAGTCAGGCAGCTCTTTTGGAATCTCCGCGAGTAGAGAGCGAACATCCAAAAGCGCATCTTTATAATTGTCATATTCGTCGTCTCTCCACATTTGTACGACTTCATCGGCTTCTTCTTTGAATTTTTGAGAAGGAGTTAATTTTTTAGGTGTTTTTGGTTCTGCATCCTCATCTTCCCTTACAAACGCGACTTTGTAGCCAAGCCGTCTATATTTTTCCAATAACTTTTCAAGTTTTAGCTTGATTTTTTGCCGGCCTGGCTTATTCTTTGCTTCACGCATTTCATGCCACTTGCCTTTTTCATCCTGTATTCTTAAACGGCAAACATGCGCCCAAAGCTCCAGGCATAGCTCTTTTTTGCCTTTATTTAAAAAGTATTGCATAAACTTGGTTATGGTTTTGTACAATTACCCCAAATTAAACAGCTTTTGCAGCTGTTCTGTTTCTTGGCCATTGGAAACTGCCTTGTCAATGTATTTTTTTACTTGCGTGAGCACTTCAGGCTCAGACGTTAATTTAGGCTCTATTTTAAGTAAAGGACTTAAATTGCTGACCAGATTTTTCTCAATCAAATTTAAAGCCGCCGCGCGCAAGGCGTTATAAAAATCCGCTGGGGCCATTTGCTGCTTTAATTCTTCAACTCTATGCAAAGGTAAATTAGACTCAAGGGGGCCGGAGCTATAAGCCAGGTCCTGAACTGCCGTGACTATTTGCTCCCTTTGTTGGTTTTTTAATTTCTTGTTGTTTGTCATAGTCTATTTATCGTCGCCACTTTCCAGCCTGCCTGGCGAGCTTTAAGACATAAATCATATAGTTTCTTGATAAATAATAGTTTTTTTACCCTGACTCATGGACTTAGAGCCGGCAAACGCTTGTTTAAACCTTGGATCTTTTCTAATCGGAGCAAACAAAGGCTCGGTTTTCATTTGTTCCACTTTATCATAGCCATGCTCTATAGCCAGCCTGATGCTGCCAAAAACTTTTTCCAACTTCCCCAGCTCAAAATAAATACAGGCAGCATTGTAATAAATAGCCGGATTTTTTGGTCCATAGGGCAAGCAAGCCAGCAAGTACTTTTTTTCGCGTTCCCGATCCAGCGGCAATTTGTTGTTGTCGCGCATTACTGTCCATAGCGCATTATTGTATGCACTAATGGGATTTTTTTTGGATACTTTTTTCCAGCGCGCTAAAGCCTGATTAGTTGTTGGCCATTTTAGGTAGCGTGATTTCATAAATCTATTTTTTTAGTTATAAAGTTTGTTAATTGCTTCCACAAATCCATGCCGTCGTCTTTATATTTTGCCCAGAATTGTCCGGGGTTGATAATTTTTACCTTTTGATATTCCTCTAGGCGCAATAAATCGTTATCGCCGGTAATTAAATACTCAGCGCCGGCCTCCACAGCGCTTTCCAAAATTTTGTTGTCTTCAGGGTCTGAAACAATATGGACGTTACGGCGATTGACCACCCAGTTAATTTGCGCGAACAAGCTGTCTAAATCCCGCCGATAGTCGTTGTTATCAATCAGCTGATTCACAATAAGCTTATTTTCCCGTAAGGTCTGCCTGTTTGCGTAAGCTTCAATTTCTCCGGCAATAACGGCGTCAATAATCTTTTTTTCGTAAGAGTATTCGTCTTTGAATCCGTTAATTAAGACATCCGTATCAAGTACTACTTTCATGTTTGTCTGTTTGCTTTGACCTGTGTTCATCTATTTTCGGCCTGGCTTGATAGGCATCAAGTATTTCCTCGGGTTTTCATCAAGGTCAATAAAATTATCAGTCAGTTCCTTTATTTTGCTGCTGCAAGATCGGCCAAATGCGATTGTTTCTGTTAGTTGCCCTGACATTTGCAAATATTCTAAAAGCGGGACAAAATCACCGTCGCCCGAAGCCAGCACAACCACGTCTACTTTATTCATCATCTTTACAATATCCATAGCAATTCCTACGTCCCAATCCCCTTTTTGATGCCCACCAGCAAAAGTTTGCAAATCTTTGGTTTTAACCTCAAAGCCTGCCTTGCTCAGGGCGTCAAAAAATGACTGCTCTTCCGGCATATCGGCCTTTACCACATAAGCAATCGCTCGGATGAGCTTGCGGTTGCCGACGGCCGCGTCCAGCACTTCGTTAAATTTTACTCTGGCGTTATAAAGGTTGCGCGCGGAATAATATAAATTCTGCACGTCCACAAACACGCCGACACGTTGGTCCGGATTTCTAATTGACATAAAATTATTTTGTTAGATTTTTTAAAACCACCTCAATCTGTTTTTTAAATTGAGGCAGATGCTGTGTACCAGTAATATATACTCGGTCAATTACTACTTCGGGATAGTCGTGAATTAAAAAATCACGGAAGCCAGCCGCGTCTTTCCAGGGAATTTTAGGGTATTGTTTTTTTATTTCATCGGGGATGTTTTTTACTGCTTCGCCGATTACTTCAAACCGCCTTATTACTGAGTCCTGGGCATCTTCGCTCTTTCTAAATTCATCAAGGTTAATTTTGGAAAGCGTGCGCATAATCCGCCCGCAATATTTGATAATATCGTCAAAATACATTGTCACATCGCGATTTTTATTCATAAGATTCTAATCTTATCCCTGTCGATATAAGGCTTCATCTTTGGGCGAACAGCGCCCATTTCCACTAAGTCAACTTTTCTGCCTTCCAGAGCGTCCTGTAGTTCAAGCTTGATATGAATAAATTCAAAAAGCCCGCCAATTTTTCTAAATTTAACCAATACATCCACGTCGCTGTCCGGCCTGTCTTCCCCCCGTGCCGTAGAACCGAACAAATAAGCTTCAGTTATTGGATATTTTTTTAGCACAGGCGATATTTTCTTTTTGATGGTTTCTATGCTCATCCCGTTAGAGACAGGGAACGCTTTAACCTGTTTTTCAGATAGCGTTTACCCATGCCTGATTTTAAATATTTCTCCCTAGCTATTGCATCGAACTTATCAAGACAAGCTTCATAATACAATAGTTCAAAGGACCCACGACCTTTAGTGTAAGTTGATAAATTCTGATTGTGCTGATTGAAGCGTTCCAGTAAGTTAATAGTAAAACCAGTCTAGAGATTGGCGGTTTTTTTACTTTTTAAAAGGTAAACATAATACATCCCGTTAGAAATTTATTGTTTACAAATTTAGCACTTTATTTCGCCATCAATAAACTATAGTTTGTTTATAAATGTTCCTAATTTCTAACGGGATACATAAACCGTCTCTAACGGGATTATAGCAGCTCTAGATAAATTCTGCACTGTCCACCTGCCTACCGCAGGCAGGCAAACACACCGACACGTTGGTCCGGGTTTCTAATTGACATTGTAGTCCTTTGGCTTTAATGCTAATAATCTTTCAAAATAGTTTAAAGCCTTGCTTTTATCGGCTTCCGGTAACGCCTCAATAGTCTGCTTAAGCAGCACATCATCAAACCAATAAAAAATTTTACCTTCTATATATTCCCAGGCAGGGCTTATGTCTAAATATAAAAGATTACCTTCTGGGTCTCTAGCAAAATTTTGCCCGCTGCCAATGTCCATAAAAATGCCCTTCTCCTTGGCAGTTTTAACAAATTGCTTTATTTCAGGATCCTTTTCATTTTCCATTAAATACTGGTTTGTTTCCCAGAATTCGCCATGTTCACCTATGCCCGCAATATACTTATTTGCTTTTACGTGGGCTTCGTCCGGTTGCGCACGGTCCATTTGCAAGTAGCTTTTGTTTACATCATTGAAGGCCTGCGAGACTGCAGGAATATTTTTTGGGAACAAAAGATGACTAATTTTGTTTAAGTAGTAAGTAGCCTTTATTTGCTCTTGAGTCAAATCTTTCCCGTCACGGGATTCTGCAATCACCTTTTTCGGATTTTCTGCCGCCACAAAAACCCTTTTTTGCATCCCGGCACCTATTGGTTCTCCCCTAGTTAATCTTTCCATAAAATTATAATAACTTTTTGGGCTCTTCTGAAACAACTTTTTCCGCTTCCAGCTCCAAATTGGCCGCGTTTTGGATGTTGCCGCGCAAGCGCACAAAATCATTTGTAACAGTACCCATCGTATTCCCAGCATTTTTAATGTGGGTTCCCAAAACTTCCAAATTTTTACCGAACTTGTCGCTTTCGGTTTTTATGCCGCTTATCATTTTTAGAATTTCCTGCGCTTTTTTGTTAATTTCCTGTCCGCGCAGAGAAAGCATAATATTGCGCAAGTAAATGTACATTGTATTGGGGCTGACGGGAATCACTGCTTTGGTTCGGCAGTATTCAATTATGTCCCCGGCCTCGATAATTTCCTGGTATATGCCTTCGCTGGGCACATACATTAAGGCAAAATCAAAAGTGTTTTCCTGCGGCAGAATATATTTTTTACCAATTTCGTCCACTCGTTTTTTTACGTCTTTTAAAAAGGCTTTCTTGAGTAATTCCGCAGATTCGTCATCTTTGGCTTCTTTGTATAGCCGAAAGTTTTCCAGCGAAAATTTGCTGTCGATAGATAAAGTAGTATCTGCGATAAAAATTGCGGCATCGACAGTTTCTCCATTTTTAAAACGGTGCTGGATTTTAAAATTGCTTTTGGGCAAAATTTGGCCGAGCATGTTTTCCAGCATTTCTTCGCCAAAATTACCGCGCATTTTTGGAGACGCTAAGGTTTCTGATAATCGCCTAATATCAGGCCCAACTTGCGATATGCCGCCCAGTTCCTTAGTTAACGCAGCAATGACTCGCCCGGCGTTATCCAATCTTTCATTTATAGCTTTGTTGGTCTGGTCTATGGACTTTTGCATGCCTTCGCGGGTTTGTTCTGTGCCCTGTTTTATTTCCTTCATCCACTCCATCATAATTTTTAGAGATTGGTCGTCAGACGGTTTTTCTGTCCGCTTTTTTAAACCAACCAAAAAATACAAAAGCGCGCTAAAACCGATAATAAATATGCCTATAATAATGTACAAAATTTGTGCTTGCATGAGTTGATTATACCAGAATTCCTATTGCAAAACAAAATTTTTCCCTTTTCGGCATCACCAAAAAAGAGCGAACAAAAAAGACCCCTAACTCACGGGGTCTTTTTTACAATCGTTTAATGTATGGGCGGGCCGTCCGGCGGATTTTTGCCTTTGGTAACCACAAAGCTTACGCAGTCGCCCTGGTTCTTGAACATATCCCCGTAATTGCGCCAACCATCATTTTTACAGTCGTCAACAGTTTGTGGTTCTGGTGGAGGAGTTATTGCCGCCAAAGCCGTAGCTGCAAAAGCCAAACCCATACAGGCGGTTATTATTGAAGTGGCAATTATTTGTTTTTTCATATTACCTTATTGATTTTTAAAAACTTATTTCGACCTTTTACTATAATTATAGCACGCGCCTTTAACACACGAATTGATATTTTTTAGGGTCTAAGGTATAATGTACCAAGTTACATCGCGGGATAGAGCAATTGGCAGCTCGCAAGGCTCAATTTATCTCGATTTAAGCTCTTTTTATGAGTACGAAACTGAAAGGAGATGTGGCAGAGCAAGCGGCTATTTTAAGGCTATTAGAATTAGGTTGGGGAGTTTCCAAACCCGTAGGTGACAGACTTCCTTACGATCTAGTGGCCGACGTAAACGGCAAGCTTTTAAAGCTTCAGGTCAAATCTGCTTGGTTTAATGCGTTCGACGCAAACTATTGTATAGACGTGAGACGAACAAAAACAAACCGGCGGCAAATGATAAGAAGTTTGTATAGCGATCAAGATTTTGATTTCGCTCTGGTGTATCTTCCGGAAAAACGACTTTTTTACATTTTTCCTGTCAGCGTATTCATAGGCTTCGGTAGCACATTGTCTTTGGTGGAAAATGACAAACGTCAGCGCAAACCAAAGTCCGCTAACTACAGGGAAGCTTTTGAGCTTATCTCACAATGGGCTGCGTCAAAGGTAACTTTGACGCGATAATCTATCAAATTCGGGGAAGCCTCCAGCGGTGGTAATCCCGAGCCAAGTTCCAAGCTTTTGGAAAAGGTGTAGAGACTTAATGGTAGACATCCAGCCCCACTTTTTAACAGATCACATTTCTTTAATCGATATAGTCTAAAATTAAGATTATATCTTTTTGAGAAAATTGGTAAATTATAAAGTGGAGCTGGATGAAGAGAAAGTCCAGACCACAAACCCTCTTATTTAGAGGGGCAATGAAAATTGCAGTGGTACGCATAACCTTGAGGTTCCCGGTTCGAGTCCGGGTCCCGCAACCACGGGCCTTTTCACCTGCGCCCCGTTCGCGTTCAACTAAAGTTGAACGCTCACTCCGCTCCGGTGCAGTCCCTTTCATTCAAAATTTGGAACAAATTTTGAATGTTAATAACTCTCCTAAGATTTTTCTTGGGGGTCCGTGGTTGCGAAAGCGAAAATAATCTAAAAATCGTGACAGATTTTTTCCTTCTGTCCGAAGGATTTTTTGTTACTTAAGTCCCAAAATACGCCTGAGTAGCTCAGTTAGTTACCCGCCCGCCTTGCTTCGCCTATAACAATCGTTGCAATATATTTTTTATGCTGAAGGATGAAAAAGTGTTATTTTTAACAATCAGCAAGGCGAAGCGGGCGGGGAGCGTGGGACTTTCACCCCGCATCAAAATTGAAAGAAATATAAGTTTGATAGAAAACAAAATATATTTGCCGGGATAGCTCAGGTAGTTAGAGCGAAGGACTCATAAGCCTTAGGTCGGGGGTGCAAATCCCTCTCCCGGCACCAAAAAAAGAAACCTATTGTACGGACCGGTAGCTCAGTTGGTTAGAGCGCTCCCCTGTCACGGGAGAGGTCGCGGGTTCGAGTCCCGTTCGGTCCGCCACACTTCGCTAAAGCTTCGTGTGGCTTTCAGCCACTTTCAGCCACTCACTTGCAAGGTTTGGCGAAGTGTGTCACCCATAGCTTTAGCGACGGGTGACAGAAATTCTAGTAAACGATGCCAGTGCATATGTATAGTGGTGCTACTCTAGTTGTAGTATCTAAGAAATGATGATTTTGGCTTATTTATAATAAGTTTTGGATTATCGATTAGTTGAATTTAGAGTAGCACCACTATATTACGTTTATCTTTTAAAATTGAAAAACGGGCACATTTATACAGGTTCAACCCCTGACTTAAAACGCCGGATTTCAGAACACGAAATAAGACTGGTTCTAGACAAGCATTCTACATTAAAGCGGTCTTCTCGGCAGGTAGCCGAGGCAGAAAAGCACAAAGCTTCTGCATTTATCTATACTAGTTAGTCTAATAGTTGGTATTGATAAATAAACAAAACCATCCCTAAATTTTGAGGATGGTTTTGTTATTCCCCCGAAAGGGAATGGCGATAAAGCGTTAAACGCGCTTTTTTTTTCCGCCTTTTTTCTTCTTAGCCATTGGGCTAGTCTCCCGAAAGCTCGACTAATTTTGGTCGAACTCTCTTAATTTTCTACTGCTCGATTTGCATCGAGGTTAGTAGACACTGAAAATATTTCCAGTTTTTTCCCCCAATATTTTCGTTTCAGAAAATCTCCCCTGCTTATGAATTGATTGTAGAACTATTTAAAATATTTGTCAAGCAATTTAGGGTTACTTAAAACTTTTTTTAGAATATTTTTTTGTTTTGTGTTTTTTAATTTGTTAATTTCTTTTTGTGTTCGCAAAGCAGTTAAATTTTTGGTAAGATAAAAATTATTTTTTAATAACTTTAGTGTTGGTTTATCTAGCTTAAAATTTAGCGTTAAAGCAAAACGAAAAGCGCGAATAATCCTTAAAGGATCTTGCGTAATTCTTTGTGTGGCTTTGCCGATGAACCTAAGCCGCTTTGTTTTTATGTCTTTAAGGCCATTTTGGAAGTCTAGAATTTTATTGTCTTTTAAGCTTAAATATAAGGAATTTATGGTAAAATCCCGACGCTCGCTGTCTATTTTTGGTGAGCTGATAAATGTAACATACGGGTATCGATTGTTACCTGGTGAATCTTTCCTAAGGGTCGTTACTTCTATTACTCCTCCTCCACTAACTACAATTATAGTTCCAAATTTTATGTAGCTTCTGTCAACCCTAAAACCTTTTTGCGACAGTAGATTTATGACCTCATTAGGCTTTGCGGAGGTTGTAATGTCTATGTCAACAATTTTTCTGTTGAGCAAAAGGTCACGAACCATGCCTCCAACAAAAAAAGTTTGAGAAAAGTTTTCCACAAGCAAGTTGTAGATTCTTTCACCGAATTTTTCCAGGCTAGTTTTAGGTTTCCAAATATAATCCATAGCAAAAATCTAAACTTAAAATACTAAATCCTAAACAAAATTTAAAGAATAAAAGTTTAAATTTTAAATCTTTAGGTTTTATGATTTGTTTAGTTTTTAGATCCTAGAATTTAGACTTTAATGGAAGCCTTCTATCCGCTAAGTTGTTGCTCAATAGGCTGTTTACGATGCGCGTGCCTGCGGGCAATATTAAGTCTGGCCAAACTCTGCTGCAGCACAGCTGCCACCTTAGCGTATTCCTGTTCTGACATGGTGGAGCGTTTTTCCATTTCCGCTTCGGCTTTTGCTTTAGCTGCCTCTGCTTTTTGCTGGTCAATTTCAAAGTGATGCTCGGCCGCGTCTGCTAGTACCACTACCTCATTTTTGGGCCTAACCTCAACAAAACCGCCCGCTACGTAGACAAAAAAGTCGTCGCTGGCTGTTTTGGCGTGAAGCTCTCCCGGGACTAAATTCGCTACCAAGGGGATGTGGTGGGGCAAAATAGTAATCTGGCCCATGGAAGTCGGGCATGACAAAGACGTCAGCTCTTTGCTAAAAACAATACGCTCTGGGGTGACTAATTTAAAGTTTATCAAGTTCATCAGGTTATAAAGTCTTAATGAATCCGGAAAGCATGCGAGCTATTTCGAGCGACAGTTGGTACGCCTTGTCAAGATCTGGCTGGTTGATTAACTCCAACTTTAAGCCAAGATGAAGCATGGACCTGACTTCGCCTGCTGAACCCTTGGCGATGTATAAAAATTGTTTTAACTCCTTATTACTTTTCCTTTCGTAGCCCTCTGCAATGTTATTCGAAATACTAATAACTGCTCTGAGCATTTGATCCTTGTAACTAAAATCTTTGCTGTGTTTGAATAGTCGATACATCAAAATGGCCAATTCTTGACTTTTTTGCCAGGCAATAATATCTTCGAATCTTTCTATCCTCATAAGCTAATGTTTGTACTTGATAAACTTGATGAACTTTATAACTTGAAAAACTACTTTACCTGTTCTATCCTGCCCTTCATATAGAACGCCGACTCTCCTTTTTCATCATGCTTGCCGTCCAGTATTTCCTTAAACCCTTTGATGGTATCGGAAAGTTTTACATACTGTCCGGGCGTTCCTGTAAAAACTTCGGCAACGGCAAAGGGCTGGGAAAGAAAGCGTTGGATTTTGCGCGCTCGGCCGACTGTAACTTTGTCTTCGTCCGGCAATTCTTCCATACCTAAAATGGCGATGATGTCTTGCAGGTCTTTGTAACGCTGTAAAGTTTTTTGCACGGCGCGGCCAACATCGTAATGTTCCTGG
>JAHFJK010000073.1 GCA_023245915.1 Candidatus Doudnabacteria bacterium
TAATGGCTTCAATTTCCCCCGCGGCCAAAAGCATAGCAACATAAACAATTGAACCTTCCGGAAAATATTGCATTTTGTAATTAAACACTATGTCGTCAACAAAACCTTTCATTGGGTATTGCATTCTTGACCACAAGCAATGTCCTAAATAAGCACCTTTTAACTGACGATATTTGGAAACGTGTATCCTTTTCCCATTCAAAAAAGCGCCTTTGCCTTTTTCTGCCACAACCATTCTTTTTCCAAACGGATCATAGGCCACTCCAAGTATGGGCACGCCATTTCTAACCAAAGCCAGGGAAAAGCAGCAGGTAGGCATTCCGTGGGAAAAAGGGATGGTGCCGTCTATTGGATCGCAAACCCAGGCATATTTAGCATTTTTTATGTGATGATTTTCTTCTTCGCCGATGACTCTATGACCGGGGAAATCTTTTTTGACTGCTTCGATCACCATCCGGTTTATAGCAAGATCCGTTTTGGTTACAGGCGAGCCGTCTTTTTTTATTTGCCTGCTCATGCCCAAAACAAAATTGCGGCGAATTATTCCGCCGGCTTTTTTGGCAAGATCAATAGCCAGTTTCTTATAGCCTTTTGACATTAAATCTGCAATACATTAAAATTTTTTTGGAAGGAGGGGCCATGAACCAAGGAACAAATCATGATTTCTGGGGACCGTTGTGTGGATCGGTGCCGATGATTATCGTTTTATTCGTAATCATCTGGTTATGGAAGCTTTAACTTTTTTCATAATGGCCGCGAACAACCCGCGGCCGTTTTTTTTTCAAAAATTATCTGTTATCAAGTGAACTACCTCGCAGCAGAGCTGCGAGGTAGTAATTCCAGCTCCCCGATGTGTCATTCCGAGCGAATGCATCTGAGCGAGGAATCCCTTAATTTGAATAATTGGATAATTTAAGGAATCCCTCACCCAGTTTACCCTGAGCGAAGTCGAAGGGTTCGGGATGACACACCCCGGAGCAGAGCTCCGGAGAAATCTATTTGATTATAAGTTATTTAACCAGGTATTGTTCTGCTTCGGCTTTTAAATTGTTTATGTCCGGATTCAAAGTCAGGGCATGGCCATTCATAAACAAAGATGGCGTGCCACTAAGTTTTAAATTGTTAGATTCGTCAAAATCATTCTGAATTTTTTCCAGGTATTTTTTGCCGGTTATATCAGTTTTAAACTGCTCAATATTGCTTACGCCAATTTCAGTGGCGTATTTAGCAAAATTACCCAGGGGGTCATTTTGCGCCTGCCATTCCGACTGGGTGCCGTACAATTTTTCTGCCATTTCCCAGTACTTACCCTGCGCTCCGGCAGCCTCCGCGGCCAGGGCAGCTTCCACTGCATTTTGGTGAACCTGGATTAAGGGAAAATATCTTAAAACCAAGACTGTGTCAGTAAACTTATTAGGCACATCTTTTAAAATTGGCCCGTAGGCTGCGCAAATCGGGCACTGCAAATCCGCATACTCAATAAATACATTTTTTGCCGCAGGGTTTCCAATAAATCTGTCTTTATTTGGATCAAAAGCAGCAGGTGCCGATAAATCTTTTTTCTGGGTAGCGGTTAAAGCTCCGTTGTAGCTGGAAGAAGCCGGCGCTATTTGTTCGGGTGAAATCTTAAATAAAAAATAACCAAAGCCCAGAGCGAGCAAAATAACAATTACAATGGTGATTGTTTTTTTCATAATGAAAATTTAATTAATTTACTAGCAGAACTTACGTTACGTAAGTTCTGCTAGTAAATGTTTAGTAATGTACTTGTACCTAACACGGAAGTAAACTGATTAATGGTAGCAAGTGCCCGCGCCTCTTCTGAAAGCCTGGCCAACATTTTAGTTTCCTCGATTGCCGAATATAAATGATCTTTACCTAAAATTACAACAGCCAGCCTTGGACCGTTTCTATATTTTAACACAGCGGAAAAATTATAACCTGACTCATTCAAATAACCGGTCTTGGCTCCCAAAATGCTTAAGTCTGAATCTGCCAGCAAAGTATTTTTATTGCTTAAGGTTTGATTGTATTTGCTGTTATTGGTCGATTTTAAATTATATTTTTCCAAGCCGGCGACTTTACTAAGGTAAGGATTGTCAAAAGCGGCTGCCATAATTTTGCTGTAATCTGACGCCGTTATAGTGTTGCTTGGATCCAAACCCGTAGGTTCGTTAAAATGACTGGAAGTGGCGCCCAAAGCAGCGGCTTTTTCATTCATTTTTTCGGCAAACTTGGAAGAGGAAAGGCCGGTGCTTCTGGCTAAAGCATTGGCCGCATTATTGGCCGAAAGGATTAAGCTGGCGTGGAAAAGCCCGTCAAGAGTAAACTTTACCCCGGCTTTAGACTTTATGCAAACGCCGCTGTTGCCGCACTGCCCAATTTTTTGATCACCCAAAGTCATACTAACCACCTTGGAAAGTTTTGGCTTTAAATCTAAAACTACCAGTGCAGTAACTATTTTAGTCAGCGATGCCGGGATTTTCGTCTCATCCGGGTTCTTTGAAATCAAAATCTCCCCGCTGTCCGTGTCCATAACCGCGTAGGCTTTGGCGTCTATCCCTGACATTTCCGCCAACTCATTTCCGGAAAGGGGGATTTGGAGAGCCAGGGTTTGCAGAGGCAAAATCAGTAACGCCACAATACAAATTGTAGGAAGATATTGTTTTGGCATTTTTTTTATACATCGAATCTACGAATTAGACGAATCAACGAATAACTACCAATACTGCATTCGTAAATTCGTTGCTATTCGCAGATTCGTTCCATTGGTTGATTCGATATATTTATTGCGGCATCCCCCCGAATTTCTTTTGCAACATCTTCTTATGATGCTTAAATAAATTTTCCAGTGCGGCCCGAATATGACGGGCCACTTCGCTTTTGTCGCCGGCAATGTCCGGGCTGACTTCCACACTTTTAACGTTCATATTGCCGTCAATTGCCAGGACAATCTTGCTCCCGGCAGAACTGCCGCTGACCGTTTCAGTCGCCAGCTGGGCTTCCATGGCCTTGCCCTGCTTGCGCATTTCGTTTATATCCTTTAATTTATCAAATATACCCATAAATTTAATTTTCCATGCCCGATTTAAGTCTTTTAACTCCCGCTCCCAAAACCATCAAAAATACAATTGCCATAGCTAGCCAGCCCAAAACCGGAATAAAACGCAGCAAAACCCAGACCACCACGCCAATTACTACCGCCTGCCAATCGGTTAAAGTTTCGCCGGCTTTGCTTAGCTTAGACAGCAAAAAGTAACCCAAAACCATGGCTGAAATCAAGTTGGTGGCAACAATCGCCAAAGCGTACATCAAACCTAAAATAAAAGCCAAATAGTAGCCGACCAAAGTTACAAACAATAAAACAACCAGAATTGGCCCGCCAAATAAAGCCAAAAGTCCCCAGCCTAAATTGGCCCAGGGTCTGGCTTTAAAATCTTCTGCTAAAGATAAAACAAACCCTTTTTTAAATTTTAAAAGCACGTAAGCCGCGACCAGCCAGGCCAAAAGCTTGAGCAGGATGGCGAGGCTAAACAGGCCGACAACCTGCCCCCGAAAATCTTTTGTCCGGATTTTCGTAAAACTAATCTCACCAACCCTGGCTCCGGCTGCTACAGTAGCTGTCTGCTCTCCTTTATATTCGACCCCACTCAAAACTTCCGCGCTGCTGCCAAAACTCAAGCTTTGCGAACGGGCATAAACTTTACCGCCGACTTTGCTGTTGATTATGGCTGTTCCTCCGGCCATGCGAATGTCTCCGGCAACCGGCGCGTCAATATTTAAGTTACCGCCGGCAATGAGCAAGTCCCCCGCAACCGAGGCTGACCCGGTTAAATTGACATTACCACCGGCAACTACCAAATCTCCGCCAACCGGCCCGCTTATGGTAATGTTGCCACCGGCCACTCTGGCGTTTCCCCCAATGGCTCCGGAAACGTAGACTGTACCTCCCGCCAGCAAAGCTTCCTGCTCAACTTTACCTGTAACCAAAACCATACCGCCCGCGGCGGCCAAATCTGCAGCTGTATCGGCGTTTACGGTAACATTGGCTCCCGCCAAGTATAAATTTTTATGCTTTTCAGCCGCGCCCACGGTCACGTTGGGGTTATCCCGGGTTGGTTGGATAATTTCTGCAGCAAACGCCGGCAAAGCCAGAAAACTTAAGGCCGTAAGGGCAATCATTGACTTAACAAGAGTTCTTTTTGTCATTTTTTTGGTGAATAATAATTTTAAATATACTCCTTCGCTAATTAAATTCCGATTTTGTGTTTGGAATCAAATTGGTAATAACCAATAAAATCAGGTTGATAACAGCCAAGCTTCGGAGTATTATATCTAAATTAATTTAGCAATTGAGTATATTATATAGTAAAAAAAATAAAAGCGCTATTTTAAATACCTGCGCATGCGTTAAAGGCTCTGACTTCGGAATTGTATTGATTAGCCAGTAATTTCAAGCTGTCAACTTTGTTATTGTAAATGGCGACCAAAGAATTATATTGGGCAATCTTTTGGTTGTATTCGTCGTATTCGTGCTTATTTTTAGGGTCCGAGTTATCAATTTGGGTTTTAAGTTGCAGCAGCTGCGGTTCTATATTATCAATCTCGGCATGGGCGGAATCAATTCTGGCTTTTATGCCTGGCTCGACTGTTGGGCAAGCGCTGGTTGGTTTGCCAAATTCTTGCACTGCCAGCCAGACTTGTTTGCCTTCAAAACTACCACGCCCAACTGCCATGCCTATTTCCATAAAATTTTTATTTAACATATTGGCTCTGTGGCCCGGGCTATTCATCCAGGCAGTTACCAACTCCTCGTCATTTTCAAAATTACCCAGGGCTAAATTCTCGCCAATCACAATATAACTGTAGCCGGCGGACTCTGCCAAATCTGCCGGACCCCTGCCTGTGGGGCTTTCGTGCTCAAAATATTGCAGCTTAAACATATCGGCAACTTTTGCTTTAGCAGCTTGATTTAACTCAAGGTTTTCTTTTAGCGCCGGCAGATTGCCATTTTCTAAGCGGTTATTATTGGTCCATTTGATCACGCCGGAAACTGTCAGAAAGCTGTTTTTTTCTTCCAGTGAGCCTTTTAATGGCGGCGGAGCAAAAATATTATTTTTGATTTCGTCAATTACCGGACTGCTGGAGAGCTGCGGCAGCTGTTGCCAATATTTTTGCGCTGAAAATCTGTAATGCCATCCCAGCCAAAAAAAAGCAAAAATTACAATTATTGTAAAAACTTTTTTCATAAAAGCAAATGCAAAAAGTAGTCTATTGCAACTGTGCAATAGACTTTTTTAATTCCTGATTATTCTGCGGAAGATCTTTTTTTTCGTCAACTTGAAGTTCCATAGAAAATTTAAAAAATGGATTCCGGATAAATTTAATATCAATGTAAATTTTCCGGAATGGCAGTTAAGGACTAACCAAATCACTGATCTCTTCTCTGCTGACAATCCTTTCTTCCCCATCTTTCAAACTTTTGACTTTATACTTTCCACTTTTCACTTCTTCCTCCCCCACTACCAAGACAAATGGGATTTTTTCTTTATCTGCGGTTTTGACTTGGGCAGAGACTTTACGATCGGTAAGGTCAACCGCAATGTTCAAACCCTGGATCCGCAACTCCCCTGCCAGCTTTGTTGCATGCTCAAGATAATTATCAAGATGGCAAATATATAATTGGACTGGTGGATAATATTCTGGCAAAAGATTATAGGTTTCCAAAAAATCCCTGGTTGTAACATCGCCCCAACCAAAGCCAACA
>JAHFJK010000023.1 GCA_023245915.1 Candidatus Doudnabacteria bacterium
ACTAAATCTACCGCCGATTGTTACGCGGCTTTGGGTGTCATCCACAAACATTTCCAGCCGGTACCGGGCAGAATTAAAGATTTTATTGCCACGCCCAAACCCAACGGCTACCAAAGCATCCACACCACAATTTTTAACAAAGAAGGCAAGACTTTTGAAATCCAAATCCGCACCGATTTAATGCACGAAGAAGCCGAGCGTGGGGTAGCGGCCCACTGGTTTTACGCCGAGGAAGGCAAGCCGGAAGCCGCCGGGCGCGTGCAGGCTAAATGGATAAAAGAGCTGCAATCCTGGCAGGAAGAAACTTCCAACCCCGAGGAATTTTTGGAAAGCCTAAAAATAGATTTTTTCAAAGACCGGATTTTTGTTTTTACACCCAAAGGCGACATTAAAGATTTGCCAGCCGGAGCCACAGTAATAGATTTTGCCTTTGCCGTGCACTCAAATTTGGGCTACCACATGATGGGCGCCAAAATTAACGGCAAAATGGCCAGTATTTACGACGAACTGGACAACGAAGATGTGGTGGAAATAATCAAACTAAAAAAGCCCGCGGTCATTTCGCAGGACTGGCTAAAATCCGCCAAAACCCACAACGCGCGCAACCGCATTCGCCATTACTTAAACGAGCATGATACCGGCATTTTAAAGCGGATAAAAGAATTAAAATTAAAAAATTTCTCTTTGCCGAGATTTTTTAGGAAGAAGTGAAAAAGTTGCTTCAACTTTTTCATCCCGAGCGAAGCGAGGGATCGCTTAACTTGAAATAACCAACAGTTAAGGGATCCCGAACTCCGACTGAAACGTCGGAGTTCGGGATGACACAATTAGTATGCGATTGTGTGTTTGGTGTAAGATGGTTTATTTCCATGGAGTTCGTCGGCAGCAAACCAAACCGCAATTTCACTTTCCGCTTCTTCAGCAGAGCCAGAAGCATGGACTAAATTGTACACGCCCATCTTTTTAGAATCCGCATGTTTGAAAGACACATGAGAATAATCTCCACGGATGGTTCCCGGAGCAGCAGTTTTGGGTTCAGTAGCGCCAACCATTTTGCGCACAATTTCCACGGCTTCCACGCCTTCCACGCAGACTGCAACAATTGGCCCTGACATTAACATTTCTATCATAAGGTCGCGCACATGCTGGCCGCGCCTTTTGGCCAAATCTTCGGTGTAATGCTTGGAAGCATGTTCTTTCTCCGGCCAGACCATTTTAAGTCCGGCAATTTTTAACCCCACACGCTCAAAGCGCCGGATAATTTCTCCAACTAAGCCGCGATCTACCGCGTCGGGTTTTAGGAGCACTAAACTTCTTTCCATTTTTTTCCTTGTCATTCCGGCCGCCACAACAGGCGAGTCAGAATCTATTTTTTGGATCCCGGATACCTCCGATCAAGTCGGAGGTTCCGGGATGACAGCTAATAAATTTATTTAAAGTTTGTCATTTTATTATTTTGACGCTGCTCATGACCACATCCGTGGCTGGTTTGCCGGATGGATTTGTCTGAACCGCCGCAATTTTATCTACAATTTCCATGCCGGATACTACTTTACCAAATACTGTGTACTGACCGTCCAGGCTGGGCAAATCGTTTAAAGCAATATAAAACTGGCTGCCCGAAGATTCTCTTTTAGGATTTATTTCATCGCCCAAACGAGCCATGGCTAAACTTCCCCGCTTATGCAAAAGTTTAATTTCAGCCGGCAAAGTAAATCCAGGTCCACCCTGACCGGTTCCGTCCGGGTCGCCGCCCTGCACCACAAAACCCGGGATAATCCTATGAAAGGCCAAACAGTCGTAAAATCCGGCATTGACTAATTTTAGAAAATTTTCTACTGTTTTAGGCGCTGCTTTTTCATCAAAAGCTAAGCTGATTTTGCCAAAATCTTTTACATCTACTTCCACTTGTCTGCCGGCTACAGACAGCTTTTCATTTTTAAACTTGTTTTCGTCAAAATTTCTTTTGCAGCCGGTTTGTTCATCAGGCGGCTGCTGATTTGGTTGTTGATTCTGCTGGGCCATTTTAATTTGCTCGTCTGTAACTTTAAGGGGCTTAGTCTGCTGCCAATAAAAATACCACGCCCCGCCGGCGCAGACAATTATAATGGCGATAATGATAAAGATTAGGGTTTTGTTGGACATAAATAAATTGATTGGCAAGATTAAATAAGATTCAAATGATTGCCATAATTATTACTGTCAATCCTGATCAATCAAGGTCAATCTTGTTCAATTTTTATTATCTTACCACAAACCTTTAATTCAATCAACTTCTTCTTCCGCCTTACCTTCCGCCCATCGCTTTATCCAATAATATAGCAAAAATACAATTGCAAGCAAAACTGCAAACATCCAGCCGGAAATTTGGATTTGCAGACTGGAAAAACTTAAAATGGCAAAAGCCCGGGTAACTTTTAAAATGTAGATAAGCAAAAAGTTTACCAAAAAAGCAAAACCGCTGCCGACAATTGGCAAAATTGTTAAAAAGCCAAGCAGCATGGTAAAGGGTATGAAAGGCAAAATTAAAATGTTAACCACTGGCGCCACCACGCTTAAACGACCGAAATAAAGCAGGATTAAAGGCAGTGTGGAAATAATCGCGGACATGGTGGTTAAAAAAATATTTTTGACCTGCCAAAGGCTTGGCCAGCTGCCGGTTAATTTTTCAAACACCGGCATGAAATAAACAATGCCTAAAGTCGCGGCAAAAGACAGTTGAAAACCAATATCCCAAAATAAAATTTTTGGATTACTAATAAGCATGACTAAAGCAGAAAAAAATAATGCCGGAGCCACCGAATAAGGCCGACCGATTTTGAAAGCGACTAACAGCATTGATCCCATGACCGCGGCGCGAATTACGGAAGCCGACGCGCCAGACAGGACAACGAAGGCGACAATAAAGATTAGTGAAAGCCAAAAACTTGCCCTTCTGCCTAAAAGTCTTGCTAAATATTCCAAGGATTTAATAATCACGCTAATATTGTAGCCGGATATGGCAATGACATGCGAAACCCCGGTTGCATTAAAGTTATCAACCACACTTTGCGGTAAAGTTTTTCTGGCTCCAATTAAAATTCCCATAAGCAAACTTGCCTGCGGCTCTTTTAAAAAGCCGGCAATTCTTGCGGCAAACCAGGCTTTAATTTTCAGCAAATTCTCTTTAAGCGGATTTAGCTGGTGGCTTTTTAAAATCAAAATTTTTGGGTACGACGAGACTGCGTAAATATTGAAGCGTTCTAAATATTTTGGATAATCAAACTCTTCAAATACTTTTGGTTCAGCAATTTTTCCTTCTACCACCAACCAATCCCCATAAAAAAATTTCTGTCCTAAAGTAGTGGTAATTAAAATATTTTGATTAAAACCTTTGGGCCGAAAAGTTAAAAGTTGTTTGTCCGCGCGCAAATCGACATCTTCCACAATATAGCCTTCAAACTCTTGCTTGCTTTCAAAAAAGTCAACAAAATCAGGAAATTTTTGGGAGATTTGCAATCTTAAAGCGCCGAGCGCGGCACAAAACAAAAACAGCGCCACAATTGCGCTGATTTTTTTACTTGCTAAAACCAAAAAAGTCAAAGTGATTCCACAAACTGCCAAGAAAATATAAATCCCGACTCTGTTAATGCTGAATTTTGATGCCAAAAAAACTCCAGCGGCAAAACTTATGGCAATGCCAATAAAAATTTTAGACTTGGGCATCAACGCTATCAATTTTTCTTTTCGAAGTAATTGCAGCTTTTACAATTTCATAACCGCCAAACATGCCCACTGTATACGCGAGGTCACCTAAGACCGTCCCTCGCAAAAACGGCAAACCGTTAGTGTAGGCTAAAAGTATGCCGCTGATATTGTGGTTATAGTCGCGGTACAAAAAGGCGAAATTGGTGACAAGGAAGAAGGTGACTGATGCGCCAAGCGATGAGGCAATAATTTTTAACCACCCTTGTGTCATTCCCGCGGAAGCCTGCCTTGCCGGCGGGCGGGCGGGAATCTTATTGATGGATTCCGGATAGCCCGCGCGCTGCGCGCTCGTGGCTTCCGGAATGACATTATTAGACCTCTTTATCCACGCCCCAAACAACACCCCCACTAAATGCGAAAGATAAACCGCCACCATAAGCGGCCAGGAAAAAAAACCCAAAAATAAATCGCTCACCAATCTGGCGGCTAGGGTAAGACCAACAGACTTTTTCCAGTCCAAATTAGCCGCGCTAAAAATTGCCAAAGCAGTAATGGGCGCAAAATTGGCCAAATGAGGCACAAATCTGCTAATGACCCCTAAAACTATAATCAGATATATAACCATATTTATTTTCTACTAAATACGAAAGGGGCGAAATACTAAATCTATAATTTTTCTCTTTCGTATTTAGTTAATTTAGTATTTAGTAGAAGTGAAATTATTTAATTTCACTAAGTTTCCACTCAATCTTGTCCCCATTCACCGGTTTATAACTCCCTGCCCCGACATTGGAAGACTTCCCATTAACAATAAATTCCCAAAAATGCTTGTCTGCCTTAGTTCCATTAATACTTTCCACAAATTCACCAATGCCGGAAAAAGTTTTCGTTTCCACCTTATGCCCGATTTTGAGCAAATCAAGCGCAGTCTTGTTTTCATCTGCATAAAAATTAAACAGGGCGTCCGAAAAATCTGTTGCAACTTTTTGCGTTACCTGAATTTGCTGCCTCTGCGTTTGCTCTTGCACTGGCTGAAGACTTACCCGCGGGTTATTGCATCCCGCTGCCAGCAAAAATAGAACTGATAAAACCAAAAATAACTTTCGGAGTTTTGAAAATTGAAAATTGCCTGACCACCGGAGCCTTGGCGAAGGTGGAAAAATTGAAAATTTATTTGGCATTTGGAATTTGATATTTGTTATTCTAATAGTCTATTCCCTTTTGCGCAAGTATCCCGCCAATGTGTCATTCCCGCGAAAGCGGGAATCCAGAAATTAGCCTTATTCTTGATTCCGGATAAATTTAATATCAATATAAATTTTCCGGAATGACAAAAACTAATAGTCAATGCCCTTTTGTGCCAAAATTCCCTTATAATACGGATGCTGAATCATCTTCATTTCCGTCACCAGGTCGCACAATTTTAAAATTTTGGGATACTTATTATGACCGGTTATAACCAAATGCTGTAAAGGGGGTTTTAATTTTATTAGATCGATAATATCCCTTTCTTCAATCAAGCCAACTTCAAGCGCAGATATTACCTCATCCAGAATAACCAACTCATAATCCCCCGATGTAATTACTTCTCTTGCCCGCTCAAGTCCTTTAAGCGCGGCGCGAATATGAATTTCCTTTTCTTTTTTATCGCCCAGGATGCCAACAAAGCCTAAGCCTACCTGTTCGTTTTCAATTCGACCAATAGGACCCATAGGACGGATATTGTCAAAAAAATTTATCTCCGAAGAGACAGGCCACTCGCCTTCTTTTATGTCGTCTGATGATGCGCCTTTAGCTTTGACAAACTGTAAAATAAAAACATTCTTGTCATCCCCCGCTGCCCTCACCGCCATGCCCATAGCCGCCGTAGTCTTGCCCTTCCCCGCACCAACATAACAAATCACAAGCCCTTTCGGCTGGTCGGAAAAAGAGGAAGGCATTTTGATTTTTTTCTTTTTGGGCATTGATCTGGACATAAAGTGAGGGATTAGATAAAATAAAATGTTCGGTTATTTCAATTCTCAAAAGGGGAACAATGAGATCACTCAACAATCAGTTGCAGCACTTGTATGGACCTGATTCAGAAACAATCCTAGAGGTTCGGGAAAAACGCTCGAACTTGAAAGGCTCATCTTTGCGCATCAGCGGAATGGTTCAAGCCGGAAGAGATGACCCCACCATCCTGCACTTCGTCCTGGACGTGGTGCTGGCGAGTATCGTAGAAATCCGTTCTAAAGAATCCGGCACTCCGATTCTTTTCCTGAATCTCAATACCCCGCGGATGCCTGGTTATGAGATAGGGTGGGTTAAATATGATATGCTTTCGAATGACTTCACTCTCAAATTGCTTGGGCCAGTAGATCGTGCAGACGTTGAGGTCGAAGTCGAGTTCAACTGATGCGATTTTCGAAGCCGTCACCTTGCCGTCGGAAACTTGTTTTCCGGCGGCACTGACTTTGGATCATACGCAATTTAGGGGGACTAACTTGGTTTATTGCTGTCATCCCGGAAGCTTTGAGTGCATCCGAAAAGCTATCCGGGATCCAGAACATGGCTTATTTATTGGATCCCGGATATTTTTCACAGCCCTGAAAAATTCCGGGATGACAAACTACCGCAATTTATTAATACACCACTCCAGCCAAATTGCGTATGATCCCTGACTTTTTAAATTACAATTTAGGCGGCGGCTGGAAGCCGCCGCCTGTTACAATAAATTTCTACTTATTTCTTAATTTCGCGAGCCCGAAGGGCGAGCATATTTCCATCATCAGCCACACTTCGAATATCCACAGTGTTCACACTTCATACAACCTTCGGCCAATACCATCATGTTGGCGCAGGAAGGGCAAACCGGCGCGTTGCCAAGGTTGGCGATGGAAACTTTTTGGGTTTTTTGGTAGGTTAACATGCCGCCGGATTTTATTTTGTCTTCGGAAATTGTTTCAATTATTTTTTCCTCGGTTGCTATGTGTAGGGACTGCGCTTGCGCGCCCGTTATCGATTGCGGGCGGCCAAGGCCGGCTCCTACGTCTGGAAGATTCAAAGACAACTGTTTTTCCGCCCGTTTAATGTGCTTGTCCAAAATTTTAGCAATTGCGTCCGGCAAACTAAAGACTACGCCACCGTCGCTAAACGATACATCCGGTCCGCGAATACCTTTTAATTGTTCAATAATTTCTTCCACAGCAACATTGGAGCGAAGAGCAAGCGATATCATGCGGGTTATGGCTTCAGTCTGCGCGCTAAAGAAACCGCCGGCTTTGCCCATGGCTGCAAAGACTTCAAACGGCCCCTGCACATCTTCGTTAATAGTCACATACAAATTGCCATAAGCAGTTTGCATTTTGTAAGTAATACCCTGCATAATGTCCGGCCGGGTGCGGGGAGCAAGCTTTACCCCCACACCAAATTTATTATTCGATAAAATCATTGGTGGATCTTCAAAATTTTTATTCTGATCCCCGGCTTCCAATTCATTGACAGATTTGGTGTGGGGGTTAATTTGAACGTTGTCGCCACTCATTGACATGACCTCTTTAGGCCGTGCTTCAACCGTAGCGGCCATCTTCGCCTCAATCTGTTCCTGCACATCCTTACCCAGCTTCTTATGGTCAGTTGCAAGTATCTGCTCGTCCCGGCTGCCATCTCTATAAATAGTTCCACCCTTGCAGCCTAAATCGTACATTAGAGTGTAAAGCTGTTTGGTTTGTTCAACACTGTATTCGGCCGGCGCGTTGCAGGTTTTGCTTATGGCCGAATCTGTCCATCTTTGCACCGCGGCCTGCACGCGCACGTGCTCTTCCGGAGTCAGCTCCATGGCTGTCACAAAATAATTCGGCAGCTCCTGACCGGGATGTGTGCTCAACCAATCCTGCGCGAGTTTTATTTTTTCTTCATGCACACCCAAACGCGACTTGCGGAAATAAGTCCAGGAAAAGAATGGCTCAATGCCAGTGGACGTACCAACCATAGTACCCACAGTGCCGGTTGGCGCCTGCGTCATGATTGTCACATTCCTCAAGCCATAACTACTGACTAAATTGCGAATGTAGTCCGGCATAGCTTTCATAAAACCAGACTGCAAAAACTTTTCCGCGTTAAACTGGTCAAAGGAACCTTTCTCACGCGCCAGTTCTACCGAAGTTTCGTAAGCAGTAACGGCGATGAACTGGTAAAGCTTGTCTATAAACTCCACAGCCTCTGGGCTGCCATAGCGCACGCCTTTGTAAATCATCATTTCAGCCAAGCCAATTGTGCCCATACCAACCCGGCGCTCACCCAGTTGCTGCTTTTTATTTTCATCAAAAAAGTAAGGTGTCGCGTCTATAACATTGTCCTGAAAACGCACAGCCCAAGACACAGTTTGCTTTAAATCATTCCACATTACTTCACCCGTCTCTTTATTTATGTGCTTTGCCAAATTCACATGGCCCAAATTACACACGCCCCAGGCCGGCAGCGGCTGTTCACCGCAAGGATTGGTGCAGGGAAGGTCAGCAAAATACCAGGAGTTTGAGTAATGGTTGGCGCGGTCAATAAAATACATGCCAGGTTCAGCAGACGACCACGCAGAAGTAATTATGTTGTCCCAAATGTCAGCAGCGCGGACAGTTTTATGTTTAATAATTTTGCCGCCCAGTTCCTGCCAGCGTTTGATGTTGCCATCCCACTTGGTCGCGTAAAGCGGGTCTGCTGTATCCGGAAAGATTAAATCCCATGGTTGGTCTTCTTTAACTGCCTTCATAAAATCGTCCGTGATGCCAACTGAAATGTTGGCATTGGTAATTTTTCCCGCTTCTTTTTTAGCGTTGATAAAATCCAGCACGTCCGGATGCCAGCAGTTTAAAATAAGCATAAGCGCGCCGCGACGTGACCCGCCTTGCTCAATAAGGCCGGTTACAAAACTATAGAGTGATGCCCAGGACACGGCTCCTGATGATCGTCCGTTGACTCCTTTAACATAGGCATACCTCGGGCGCAGCGATGAAACATTAATTCCCACCCCGCCGCCCCGGCTCATAATTTCTGCCATCTGTGAAAGCGTTTCAAAAATTCCGGCCCGGGAGTCTTTAGGCTGTGGAATAACGTAGCAATTATAAAAAGTTAAATTCTGGCCTGTGCCTGCTCCGGTAAAAATTCTTCCGGCCGGCACATATTTCCAGTCATCCATTAAACCTCGAAATTTTGTTTCCCATTCGCTTTGTTTCTCTTTGGTCTTTTCAACAGATGCAATATGTCTGGCAATCCGGTCAAACATTTGTTCAGGCTGTAACTCTAAAGGCTTGTCAACGTGCTCGATCGTACGATATTCCAAGTTACCGTCGCGCATGCGCACAGAAACTTCGCGACTCTGGCGGTCTACAGATTCAATGGTACCAATTTCTCTCTGGCCGGTTTTAGGATTGACCAAAACCACCACGGTGTCGCCAACAGCTAAGGTTTCCCGTTTAATATCCTTGACCGCGTAACGGTCTAAAAAAATTTTCTCCCCTAATTCCGATAACGCATTTTTTGAACGCTCTTGCAAGTTGACTTTGGATTGCATAGTTGTCGATGTTAATTCTTTTGATCTCTACGGAGTACGAATATTTGGAATACGAATATTTACGGATTTACGGAATATACTCCTTCCGTATCTCCGTACCAAAATCCGTATTCCGTAGAATTTATAACTTTTCCAATGCCTCTTTAAATTCTTCCACATCGGCAAACTGCCGATAGACGGCGGCAAATCTTATATAGGCGACCTTGTCCACTTTCTTGATTTTCTTCATGACTATGTCTCCAATATCCAGACTGCTTATCTCACCGTCTTTAGCCTTCTTCTGGATTTCTATCTCTATAGTGGATAGCAATTTTCTTAAGGTCTCATCGTTATGGGGGCGTTTATCAAAAGGCAGCCTTATTGCCCGCTCCAATTTTTCTTTGGAAAACATTTCACGGCGCCCGTCCTTCTTTATTACTGTTAAATCCAGTATTTCAATTTCCTCGTAGGTTGAGAACCTAAAGTCGCACTTTTCGCATTCTCTTCTGCGCCGAATGGCCGTAGCATCATCCACCGGTCTGCTATCTAATACCTTTGTGTCTTCATTCTGGCAGTTGGGGCAGCGCATAATGTTATTCGGACTTACGGATATCATCCTGATTTACGGATATTTGCGGATCCGTAATTATCCGCAGATCCGGATAAAATCCGTATGTCAGGATAGGGTTATCTACTTTTAATATTGAACGATGATAATTAATTAACAATACTCATTTAGGCCATTTTTGCTGTTTTAGCGAATCTTTAAGAATACCTGATGACAAGTTTATAGGTCGAAACAGTTAATGCTGGTTTTGGTTTGGATTTCTTCGCTAATTTTGGCGGATACAAGATATAGTATCTACCTTAAGTATTATAATACTACCCCTAGTTTTTTTCAAGAGCTGGAAATATTGGGGATTTTTTAAATTTTTAATCTGATAGGCATAGATATCCACAAAAACGACAAACAAATATTTAAAAAATTGCTCTCTTCCTGAAGGAGCAACAACGACTGAAGGAACTTTATCTTGTTTTGTAATGCTTTCCTGAATATTTGTTAGCCTAAATAAGGCCAGCAGTATAAACAAAAACTCCCAGGGGCACAGCTGGGAGTTTTAAAGTAGTGAATTTTATCAGCGCATAAGCACCCAATATAAATCATCAACGTTAAAAGCTTGGCTGAGAGGTTTGTATTTCGCTTGATTTGCGCTTGTAAACGCTCCCGCTACTTTAGGTACAATGGGTTGGGAGGTTTGGCCTGTGTCTATCTCCGCTAAGGCCTGAAGGCCGGTGTAGGCTAAA
Organism: Candidatus Doudnabacteria bacterium; assembly: GCA_023245915.1. Taxonomy (GTDB): domain Bacteria; phylum Patescibacteriota; class Doudnabacteria; order UBA920; family UBA920; genus PALSA-1336. The sequence continues at coordinate 10,520 of JAHFJK010000023.1, forward strand.
ATTTGCTGGCCGTACTGGTCAGCAATTTCGCCAACTACAAAATTGTAATTATCTGCAAGCTCAGCATAACTTTCTGTTGCCGGCTGGATTAAGTTTGCCTGCAGAAACTGGCTGTAGCCGGTAGACAGGTTATCTACCACTGCCATTACCCGTTCCGGGGCAAAGGGGTCGGGAAAAGCTGTTTCTGTTCCGCTAAAACCGGCATTGCTCGCGGCAACTGCAAACAGAAAAAATAGCGAAAATAAACTTGTCCCCAGCAGACAGCAAACCTTGGCTGGTGTTTCTTCGGTCATAAAATTTTTATTCCCGCGATGCTTAAATTAGCTCTCCAATTGTTAGAGCCAATTAAATTCGGGAATTCTCTCTATTAAATTGTATTTTAGTTTTTTGCCTGCAAAAATTTCTCCAGTAAATTTTGGGCAGGCTTTTTGTTTCGTATGCGATATTTTCTTTAGGCATCCGCCACACTACGGAATTTGGCCTAATCGACCTTTTTTAATATCTATATATATTATAGCACAGCTTCGAAAAAATTGCAAATTTCGTTTGAGTAACTATTTACAACTCTGAGTGGAATCTTGATTTTGTTAAGGTTCCGCGATGTAGTGCAGGCCCTCGGCCTGCAAAATATCAACAAATACGCTAATCTACCCTGTCTTGTGAACTGTTACTCGTTTGACCAAAAAATCTGCCCGATGATGGACAAATTTTGTAGTCATCTATAGATTAACAGTCTTCTGCAGTTCATTTCATCTTTTTTCTGATGAAAGCCGGTATATCCAGCTCATCTTCGCTTGCCGCGCTGTCGCCGGTAGTTTCGTCAGCTGTATCGGCCGGCATCACCGGTTGGGGGTTAAACATGGGCTTTCTGCTTTCCACCACCGGCTGAGGACCGGTAAATTTGGATTCGTTAATTTTTGGCTTCTTTAATGTTTCATCATTTAAAATCATGGCTGCCGTGGTTGGACGCTTGCTGGATTCGTCAAAACCCGTGGCTATTACCGTAATGCGGATTTCCTCGCCCATGCTTTCGTCTATGACCGCGCCAAACTTAACTTTGGCGTCAGGGTCAATGCTGCGGGTAATCACTTTGGCGGCTTCGTCTATTTCAAACATGCCCAAAGACGGACCGCCGGTAATGTTAAACAGCACTCCGCGCGCCCCGTCTATTGTCATTTCCAGCAAAGGAGAGTTAATGGCGGCCTTGGCTGCGTCCTGCGCGCGGGTTTCGCCGCTGGCATGGCCAATGCCCATTAGCGCAGTGCCCGCGTCCTGCATTATGCTTTTTACGTCGGCAAAGTCTGCGTTGACAATCCCGTGGGTGGTTATAAGATCCGAAATACCGGCAATGCCCTGGCGCAAAACTTCATCTACTGTTTTGAAAGCTTCGATTAAAGAAGTTTTTTTGTCTATAATTTGCAAAATCCTGTCATTCTGAATGGAAATGACCGCGTCAACTTTGTCTTTTAAATTGTCATAAGCCACCTCTGCTACTTCCTTGCGTTTGCTGCCTTCAAAGGTAAAAGGCTTGGTTACCACTGCCACAGTCAAGATACCTTTGTTTTTGGCCAGCTCGGCCACAATGGGCGCGGCGCCACTGCCTGTGCCACCGCCAAGGCCGCAGGTAATAAACACCATATCGGCGTTGTCTATTACTTCTTCCAATTCTTCCACGCTCTCTTCCGCCGATTGCCTGCCTAAGTCCGGGTTCATACCAGAACCCAAACCCTTAGTGGCGCCTTTGCCAATGTGGACCTTGCGATCTGCTTGATTGTTATGCAAAGCCTGGGCATCGGTATTTATGGCTATAAACTCGACTCCCCGAATACCCAGCTGGGTCATACGGTTAACCGCGTTCGTCCCCGATCCGCCAATGCCCAAGACCTTAATCCTTGCAAACGTCTCAATTTTTGGTTTAACTTCCATTTTCTTCATGCTTTTTCATTTTCCCTTCTCCCTCCTTGTCCCCCGAAGTATTGACGAAGGGCGACGGGAGAAGGTGTCCCGCCGTCAGGCGGGATTTATGAGCGTTTAAGAGTTTATAGAATTACAATAATAGATAGCGAAAATAAAATCAAGTAAACTCAAAAAAGTATACCACAACTTTCCCGGAGCTGTACATAAAGCCCAAGATATGCTATCATTTAATTATGAGTCACGCGCTAATAGTCCAATATTCATTTTTCTGGCGTAGCAAGGCTAATGTTTTTAATATGGCTTAGCAGTTTATTTTATGATGGTCGCATAATTTATGATGGTATTTAAACTGCACCCAAAAGGGTGTTTTTTTAGTCGGTTTCGTCTAACGGTAAGATAGCGGCTTCCAAACCCGTTGATTGGGGTTCAATTCCCCAAACCGGCGCCAATATGGCTTGGTTATAACTAAGTTAAGTTTTTAAGAAGTTGCGGAACTTCCGTAATTGCCACATCAAATACAATAGCCAAATCAACATCCATATAATGATGCACCAATCGGTCGCGCATACCCATAGCTTTCTTCCAGTCTACGACGGTATACCGGCTCCTGCAAGTTTCTGAAAGTCGTTTTGAAGCTTCTCCAATATTCTCAATCAGTTTAATTACCGACAAAAAAAGTTTTTTGTCAGCAACAAAGTCCTCATACTGAACGTCCGCCGTAAAGCCTATAACATCCTGGCAAAACTCTCTAATTTCTGACAGATAAATCTGGTCTTTGTCCATAAATAACTTTTAAGTCATGCTCAATTTGCGGCCGTAAAAATTTGTTCACCGCGCCGGTAGTGACAAGGTCAATTTCACGACCCAAGTGTTCCCGCAGCTCTTCGTCCAGCCGAAGGTATCCGGCAAAAGTAGGCCTGGCGGAAAATTTTACCAAAATGTCAATATCACTGTCCGGCCGCCCTTCCCCCCGCGCCAGACTGCCAAAAACACCGGCAAACTCCACGCCGTTTGCTTTAAGAATAGGCACTACAATTTCTTTGATTTTTTCCAGGTCCTTGGACATAAATTTCCTTGATCCTACACCGATTATAACACACTTTCAAAATAGGCAAAAATGTGGTATATTATAAGCATGGAAATTAAATTTGATACAGCAAAACTCAAACAGACAGCACAGGACTTTGGATTAAAATTTATTATCCTCCACGGCTCTTTTGCCAATGGAATTGCCCACAAAGAAAGCGATGTGGACATTGCCGCCCTGGCAAAAAAAACTTTAGATTTTAAACAAGAATTGGAACTTTATGGGGCAATGAGCGAAGTGTTTAAGCTGCCTGCCCAAACTGATTTGGATTTTAAAACCCTAAATAAAGTTGATCCTTTATTCCGCTATCTGGTAACTAAAAACAGCAAACTTTTATACGGCAATCCGACTGACTACGAAGACTACAAAGCCTTTGCGCGCAGAGCCTACGAAGATGCCCGGCCGCTTTTGGACCTTGAACAGCACTTAATGCAAAAATTCCAAAATTACTTAAACGCCACCTATGTTAAATAAAGATTTTATTGCGCGCAAAATCAAACTTATCCAGGAAGACCTGGCCAGGCTCGAGCCTTTAAGCAAAATAGCTTTGGAAGCAATCAATGAAGACAGCGTTGAATACGCGGCCACCGAACGAATGCTGGAAAGAATAGTCACCCGGGCAATTGACATAAATCGGCACATTATTGCCGAACTAGGAAAAGGCAGCGAATCGGTAAAAACTAACGAGGAGACTTTTTTGGGACTGGCCAAACTCGGAATTTATCCTCAAGACTTTTCCAAACAAATCGCTCCTTCCGCGGGCCTGCGGAATATTTTAGTCCACGAATACGACGAGATAAAAATAGGTAAAATTTATGAATCTGCCGAACAGGCTTTGGATCAGTACGCTAAGTACTGCAATTTTTTGCTGGAATTTTTAAAAAAATAAAAATAATTAAATCTAAATTTACAAACAAAAACATATGTCCAATGGGATGAAACAAAAATTTACAACAAAAATCGCCAATTATGTTAAGGCCGGATTTTTAATAATTTTCCTTTTGGCGGAATTTTTTGGGTTTGGATTTATCCAAACATCGCAAGCGGCGAGTTGCACCTATACAATCACAGATTTCACAAGCAGTACAACAACGGCCACTCTGACTGATAGCGTCAGTTTTACGGTTAAGGCTCTAAGACAAAGCGCTACCAACATTTCTGAATGCGCCAACTCCATCACGTTTGCGCTAATGGAAAATCACGGCAACGATTTTTCAGCTACCGGCCTGCAATCAACCGCAAAGTTTACAGGAGATAACGGCAGTACCGCAACCGCAAATTTTACTTATGCCCTATCCAATTTAAAAAATGCCACGCCGCCGCCAAGCCAGATAAATTTTAAAATCAACGCTTCTACA
>JAHFJK010000074.1:0-527 GCA_023245915.1 Candidatus Doudnabacteria bacterium
AATTTTTCAGGGCTGTGAAAAATATCCGGGATCCAATAAATAAGCCATGTTCTGGATCCCGGATAGCTTTTCGGATGCACTCAAAGCTTCCGGGATGACAGCAATAAACCAAGTTAGTCCACCAATATTGCGTATGAGCCATATCCGTTCAATTAGGCAGCGGTAATTTTGTACGGCATCCATTTAGCAACCATGGTGCTAATCCATTATTTCATTTGGCAGCATGCCAGCAAACATTCAAGTTTGGTGAAAGAAGATTTGGACCCGAGAATAAATAAGTTGGCAGATCGCTTGAGCTATTTGGCAATAATTTCTTACATTGCGGCTATTATGCTTTCGTTTTGGCGTATTGAGGCAGCACTTATAATTTACGCCCTTGTCCCCCTACCTTATATTTTTGGATGGATTTATAGATTAGCCTAAGGGCCCTGGCAAAAATAACTTCCCAGCTTTGCTTCCATCTCCGCCGCCATCTTTGGCTTTTCTTCGGTCACAAAATGTTCAATGTAGCTTGGGCTACATCTCAC
>JAHFJK010000074.1:537-5680 GCA_023245915.1 Candidatus Doudnabacteria bacterium
GTTCGGTCAGAAAAGCCAAATCTGGGGCAAATCCGGAACCAAATCAAGGTAACTTATTTTTGCCAGAACCCTAAGCTTATGGCAAATTTGAAGGCCTGTTTGGACTTATCCACAGTTAAAACTTGATTCGGTTAGAAAGGTGATTGTGTATAATTTTTTGAAAAGTCATAATTATTCAATATTTATTAGGCTTTCTAGCGGGGTTGACATAAGGTGAACGAATGTATACTATATTAGTAGTAAGAAGTAAGTACGCAATAAGAAGTATGCAAGAAATCAAAAAGGGCGAAATTGTTATTTATAAGGCTGAAGCCGGGCCTGAATTGAAGGTACAAATGGATGGCCAAACTGTTTGGCTTAACCGTGGGCAAATGGCTGCGCTATTTGATAAAAATGTTGATACTATTGGCTTACATATAAGAAATATTTATAAAGAAGGAGAGCTGGAGGAATCTAAAACCTTCCATAAACAAGCCAATACTGGTTTTCCTCGTATTGGCTTAGATAAGCCGACTATTTATTATAACCTTGATGTAATTATTTCGGTCGGTTATCGGGTTAAATCTAAACGAGGTACCCAATTCCGCATCTGGGCAACGCAAAGATTAAGAGATTACATAGTCAAAGGTTTTGCGGTTAACGAGCATAGGCTTAAGGAAGAACATGATTTAAAGATGAAAGAGCTGGAAAAGACCGCCAAACTTTTCCAAAATGTTTTGGAGAGCAAGCGGGTGGAGGGTTACGAAAAGGATTTGCTTAAGATTATTACAGATTACGCACATACTTGGGCGCTCTTAAATAAATTTGATAAAGGCGAGCTGGAAATTGCGGGCGTAAGTAAAAAGGCGCCTTCGCCGTTGGCTTATGAAGAGTTGCAGGACAGCATTGAGTTGTTCAAAAAACGTTTAGCGCTTAAGCGCGAGGCAGGAAGTTTGTTTGGACAGGAAGTCGGCGGTAAGTTTAAAGCCGTGCTTGGCAACATTGGCCAAACTTTTGGCGGGAAAGAATTGTACGCAAGTTTGGAAGAAAAGGCGGCGCATCTTTTGTATTTTATAATTAAAGACCATCCCTTTGCCGACGGCAACAAAAGAATTGGTTCTTTAGTGTTTATGCTGTATTTAGTCCAAAACAATTTTTTGTACAGCAGTAAAACCGGTGAGAGAAAAATCAACGACAATGCTTTGGCCGCCCTGGCTCTCTTGGTTGCCGAGAGCAAACCTCATGACAAAGAGACAATGGTGACCTTGATCGTTAATTTGATAAATCATTAGCAATAAACCTCTGCCTAAGGGAGGATTATTCAAGAAAGGTCGAAAATTTATAAACCAACACTTACATGTATGCAGGAACAACAAACCCAAATTGCCCCAGCGCTATATTCCTCAAAGCTGCCTACCAAGAGCCAAACTTACTTCTTTGACGTACGCGCGGCTAAAAATGGCAGCAAGTACGTGAGCATTACCCAAAGCAGAATAAAAGAGGGTCAGCGCATTCGTAACACCGTCACTGTGTTTTCGGACCAGCTCGACGCCTTCAATCAGGTTTTCGCCGAAGCGCAATCTAAGACTTTATAGTTACTACTGTCATTCCCGCGACCCGTTTCGACTCGGCGTCGAGCTGAGGCGGAAGGCGGGAGTCCACAAATAAGCAAAACCGATCTATAAACAAGGATCGGTTTTGTAGTTTGCGATTTATTTTAATTTGGCTAAAGCTTTTGCCAGTCTGGATTTTAACCGTGAAGATTTGTTTTTCTTTATTACATGCGTCTTTGCCGCCTTGTCCAGCGCGGACATGGCCTGCCTCATAGCTTCCATGGCTTCGCTCTTTTTGCCTGCAGCAATAAGCTTTTTAACCCCTTTGACGGCTTCTTTGAACTTGTCTTTAACTTTAAGGTTACCAGCTTTGCGTCTAAGCGACTGTCTCATTGCCTTTGCGGCAGATTTAGTATTGGGCATGGTTCGTTCCTGTCATTCTGAACTTGTTTCAGAATCTATTTTAAGAATTATGGATCCTGAAATGAATTCAGGATGACAACTTGAATATACTATCAAAACCAACAAAAAAAAGCAAGTCTTCTATCTCTCATCTTTTTTGAAGTTTTTTGATTTGTTTTATTTCCTGAATGCGGTCTCGCATTTTTGCAGCGGTCTCGAATTCCAAATTTTTAGCCGCAAGGTCCATTTGCTCTTCTAGTTCATCCAGATAGAATTTGATTTCTTCTTTGGTCATTTTGGCGGGATCTACCTCTTCATGCAGGCCAGGGGCCTGCACTACGGTTTTTGATCCCGCAAGACGGGAATCAGCAATGGCTTTTTGAATACTTTGAGGAGTAATACCGTGAGCTTTGTTGTAGTCCTGCTGAACTTTGCGGCGACGGTTGGTTTCATCAATCGCCCGTTTCATTGAGCCAGTCAGATGATTGGCGTATAAAACCGCGTGGCCTTGTAAATGGCGCGCGGCCCGGCCCATCATTTGCATAAAAAAGGTTTCGCTTCTCAAAAAGCCTTCTTTGTCAGCATCGAGTATGGCTACCAAAGAAACTTCAGGCAAATCCAAGCCTTCACGAAGCAGGTTAATCCCGACTAAAACATCATAAATTCCCAGGCGTAAATCCCGCAAAATTTCCAAGCGGTCAAAAGTTTCCACGTCGCTATGCACATAGGCAACTTTTATGCTGTCTTCTTTTAAGTATTCTGTCAGCTCTTCGGCCATTCTTTTAGTCAGTGTGGCCACAAGCACGCGCTGGTGTTTGTCTACCCGCTCTTTGATCCTCTCGATGAGATCGTCAACTTGGTTTTTAATTGGCTTAATCTCGATGGTTGGATCAGTCAGGCCTGTAGGACGGATGATTTGTTCGACAATAGAAGGCGGATCCATGTCCTTTAATTTTGGACGGGTGTCAATAATGCTTTGCTCTTCCGGAGTGCGGCGGGATTTAGGCACAAATTTAGTTTCTTGTTGCGTCAAAGATCTTTCAATTTCAAATTCTGCGGGGGTAGCAGAAACAAACACGGCCTGATGAATCTTTTTTTCAAATTCGTTAAATTTTAAAGGGCGGTTGTCCAGTGCGCTGGGCAGACGGAAGCCGTATTCAATTAAAGTACTTTTACGCGAGCGGTCGCCTTCGTACATGGCGCCTATCTGCGGAACTGTCTGGTGAGATTCGTCTATAAATAGTAAAAAATCGTCCGGAAAATAATCAATCAAAGTGGAAGGAGGGCTGCCTGCTTCGCGACCTTCTAAAACCCGGGAATAATTTTCTATGCCGGCAACAAAACCGGTGTTGGTTAACATTTCAATGTCAAAATTGGTCCGCTGCTCCAGGCGCGCAGCTTCTAAAATTTTTCCCTCTGCCCGCAATGTTTTTAAACGTTCATCAAGTTCAGTCCGAACATTTTCTATGGCAGCTTTAAGCTTGTCTTCGGGCGTGACAAAATGTTTGGCCGGGAAAATGGTAAATTCATCTAGCTTTTTAATTAAATGGCCAGAAACCGCATCTAGCCTTTCGATTTTTTCTACGACATCGCCAAAAAAATCCATGCGGATAATTGAATCTTCGGAAGAAAGAATAATTTCCACTACGTCACCTTGCACACGGAAAGTGCCTCGTTGTAAATCGATATCGTTCCTATGGAATTGCAAATCTGTCAGCCGCCTTAATAGTTTGTCACGCTTTAACGATTCACCTTTTTTTATTTTAAGCGATAATTCTAAATAGTTGGCAGGATTGCCTAAACCATAAATGCAGGAGACCGAGGCCACGATCAGCACATCTTTTCGCGAGAGGAGAGATTGCGTGGCCGCGTTGCGCAAGCGGTCAATTTCTTCGTTAATTTCGGTTTCTTTTTCTATGTAAGTGTCGGAGCGGGGGATGTAAGCTTCGGGTTGGTAGTAGTCGTAATAGGAAACAAAATAGTGGACGGCATTGTCGGGGAAAAATTCCTGAAATTCAGAGGCGAGCTGGGCGGCCAAAGTTTTGTTGTGGCTTATAATGAGGGTGGGTTTTTGGATTTTTTCTACTACATTACACATCACGAATGTCTTGCCGCTGCCCGTTACACCAAGTAGCGTCTGATATTTTCTGCCTGCCTCGATGGATTTAAGCAAGCCTTCAATCGCGCGCGGTTGGTCACCAGCAGGTTTGAATTTTGATCGGAGTTGGAATTTCATAAGATATTGTCCGAGCTTGTCGAGAATAAATTTTTATGTTCTCCATAAAGTCGAACATTAAAATTTATCGTTGATTCCCAATAAGAATATCATCAGCACAAAATAAAAAAAAGCCCCGAACGTAAAGGAGTCCGTAACGTTCGGGGGTGCCCGTCACAACGGGAGATAAAACTGACGGGCGAATTGGTGAGGGCTTGGGGGATGAGCCCCACTGTTTGAGTAAATTTGGAAATTAAAACTGCCTAATAGGGTGTGTGCAGTTTTTTCCAGTCCGCGCATTGCGGACGATCTGCCCAAACAGACTACTCTCATTACAGTAGTCAGCCCTCCTTGAAATTGTAGTGGGTACGCCAGGATTCGAACCTGGGACCTCCGATTCTGAATCGGGCGCTTTGCATATCTTTTCTTTGTCCTTAGGCAAAACACACCTATCCTAAGGAACAAAGAAAGCTAAGCTACGTACCCAAAAGCGGAAGACGGGATTCGAACCCGCGACCTCCTGATTAAAATTAACATCAGGCGCTCTACCAGCTGAGCTACTACCGCTTTTATGAGTCTATATTGTTGTATAAATTACGATATTTGTCAATTACAAACTTTCGTCATACAATAGCTATATGATTGCTTACTTAAAAGGCAAAATTTTGGAGAAAGGGTTGACTTATATTGTTGTAGAAAATAGTGGGATTGGCTATAAGGTTTTTGTAACGCCGGATATTTTATCCTTATCGGCAGGAGCTGATGTTGCCCTTTACACTCATATGAAAGTTGCAGATGATGGCCATTCACTTTTTGGAGTGCCGGATTTTTCGACCCTGCAGTTTTTTGAATTGCTCATAACGGTTTCCGGCGTGGGGCCAAAAATGGCTTTGGCGATTTTATCCGCCGGGCAGGTGGAAAGTATTAAGCAAGCCATTGCCAACCAGGACGCGGCAATATTTACGCGCATTTCCGGAATTGGCAGCAAAACCGC
>JAHFJK010000024.1 GCA_023245915.1 Candidatus Doudnabacteria bacterium
CTGTTGGATACTTTGCCAAAAGCGGGTTTATACTCTGCCAGGCTATAGAGCCGGACAGCTCTATATATTCATTGGCCACGGATTTTAAAACCATTTGCGGGTCGCCGGACAGCTCTAAAACGCTGCCGTCGTCGGCAACACTTAAACCAGCCGCTTTTCGCGCCTTATCCAGGGCGATATTGGGCCCCAAAACTACCATTTGCTTTTGAACCAATTCCGTAATAAATTTTTTATACTCTTCAATTTGTTCCTGCATAATTATTTTTTTATTGAGATAAAACCTCATTCCGGTTGGTGCCGGAAGCCAATTTTTACAACCAGTAAATATAGCCGGGTAGAATCCGCTGCCTGTCCAAAACGCCATGATATAAATTGGTCAAAAATTCCGCGTTATATAAATTAGCGGTCGCGGAATCTGCGCTAGACTGATTGATAGGTTGATTTAATTTTATTGCCTGTGATGAGCTGTCCAATCCCAATGTCCCCTTTGCAGGCGACTCTGAATTGGTCTACGGAGAACCTTGCGGAGACGACGAAGTACCCGGAAGTGTTGGATTTTGTGCAGTGCCCGCGCCGGTAGGCGGCCCGATATTTACAGTCACATTTGGTTTAGTTCCTGGCTGCTGCGCCTGCTGGTTTTGCCTCTGCTTCTCCAATATATCAAAAGGCGTAAGTCCGCCTAAGACTTCCGGCGCGGTCTCCACGGCAGGCGGGGCTTCTTCGGTTGTCTGCGGCTCGTAAGAGGTAAACGAAAAGCCCTCTTCTCCTGGACGGACCGCCCCGGCCAAATGGCCCTGGGCGTCGTAAATATTCACGACCCCGTTTACGTACCAAACCCAGCCCGTGGGATGCTCCGGGTCGCCCAAAGGCAATGCTCCACGGCCGACTGGACTGGCCGCGGCAGCTTTCCCCGAATCGTCAACTTCGATTAAATCCGGCGAGTATCGTTTAACTTGGAGAGTGTTTGTTGTCGGGTCAAAAAACACCACGCTGCGCGGATCCACATTCAAATCCTGCTGGGCAAAAATTATCTGTGGTTCATCCGGTCCGGCCAGCAATTTTACGTCTGGAGTAAACAACGCGGTATGCCCGCTTTCGTACTGCGCCACAAGCATATTGCCGCTGGAAAGCCTGGCGGCAATGTCCGAAGTTTGCTCGCTTAGGACCCTGCCGAATTCCGAATTAAACTCCACAATATGCAGCTGTTCTTCCAGAGGATCGGCAAACGCCACAGTCCTTGTCAAACTGCTCGCCTCTCCCGAAACCGCGACGGGGCCCGCATTAAGTTCTCTCAGATTGGCGGCTACCGTTTTCGAAGCCGTAGAGGGATTGTAATCATAATATCTGGCGGACAAGTTGCCCTGCTCATCTATAAACAGCACTGTTTCGCGCACCGACTCGGCGGTTGGCGCAGTGGATTTTACATAAATCGGCACGGGCTCGCCGGGATCGGTAATAAGCACCAGCTGGGGTAAGCCGCCGGTTTTTAGCATCAATCCTGCCGAGCCGTCCGCAAAACTAACCGCGCTGTAGCTGCTGTTGGGAATCCGGTGCGTTGTCATCACCGGATTAAGATTAAGCGGCAATTCGCCCGGAACAGGAATAGTTACAGGTTCCACCCGGGCACGATCCGCAAAAACAGTCGCCGAAGGCGGAGCCTCGCTGACCACCCCTGTGCCGGGATCAAAAATCTTGAAACCGCCGTTTTGGTCCACAAGCTCGTAGTAAGGCCTGGAATGGCCCGGATTGTTGAGATCAAACAATTCCACCACGTTTAAGGGCTGAACCGGAGAAATAAATTGCAGTTCCCCCTGGCTGTTGAAAATCAAATTGCGGCCGCTTACGTCCCAATGGCCGAGTTGATAACCGTCATTAAGCGCGGAGACTTCCAAAGGTATTTCTATAGATAGTCCTCCAAACTTTTTGGTGTAAGCTTCCTGGATTTGTTCAATGGTCAGCGTGCCGCCGTAAGCTTCCTGTTTTTGCTCCTGGCTGCCGTACTGAAAAATATCCAAAATAGTCGGCGTTGAAAAATTATCAGTATCGGCAACTCTAAAGTTATAAGCCTGATTTAAATCCGCCGAATTTTTTAAATAAGAGCTCGAAATCCCGGTTAGATTGCCTTGTGAGTCATACCTTAAAGTATGCAGGCCCTCCCTTTCGGATGCCAGTTTGTAGGTGGCTGTAAGCTGTCCGTCGGTCATGACCCTGGTTTCCGTGCCATGCCATTCCAGCACTGTTTCTGCGCCGGGGACGTCTCCGTTGAGCCGGCTAAGACGCACCACGCCCTTCCCTTCTTCCGCATTCAAGTCCCAGTCCGCCGCAAGCTGGTAACTCTGGCCGGGAGGAATGATACGTATATAGAATGAGCCAGTAGGGACTTCACCATTTATAGGCAGGTATAATTGGCCAATCTCCGCGCCCCTTTTTCCGTCCCCTAAGTCTTCGTAAATCTTTAAAGTCGCGGTATACTCGCCGGTAACGTTCGGCAGATTATATATCGCGTCCGTATCAATAATGGCCTTGTCAAGCTTAATGTTTGACGTGTCAATTTCCGATTTTGGTTGAACAAGTGATAAAATTCCGCCAAGTGGCAGATTGTGCTGCTCAAAGAAAGACGCAACCGGCAGGTAACCGGCTGTCATTGCCTGTTCTCCCAGTATGGTTGTCGCCGCTTGCGTAAGATTTACAGCCGGTTGCGCCACTGCGGAGGGGTTAGGTGCCGGCGGGGCGTTTTCGTCAACTTCGTCAACCGGTTGATTGTCAGCCGGCCGTCGCTTAATCTCCACATCGTTGAAATCCGCGGCGCCGCCGGCCGCAAAAAATTCATCCTGATTTGCGTAAGCATGGCCCGTTTCATCATAAACCGTATCGTTGTTGTTATATTTATAAAAAGTATGCTGGGTCTGTGTTTCTTGAGGAGATGTTGAATCGGGGTCTGCGAGTGGAGCTTGAACGCTTGTGTCTTGAGCAGCAGCGGGAATCATATCTTCCTGCTCGTCCTTGGGCAGAATGTTTTGATTTTCGTCTCCCTGCGTTGGCTGTGACTGAAGCGCGGCTTCACCCGACTGGGAAGGAACAGCCGGTTTTTCCTCGATAGATGAACCGTCGGATGAACCAGCAGATAAAACTTCAACTTCTGGCGCAGCTTGAGAAGATTGGACAGTTTGTTCAGCCGATACCTGTTCGTCCAGAGGCCCAATAAGTTCTTGCGGTTTGTCCACGGGGGCTGCTTGGATCACAGCTTCAGTTTGGGGTTCGGTTTGGGTCGCCTCCGGAGACTGTTGTTCAGCCGGGGTTTGATCTAAGGCCCCGGCATCAGCCTGCTCTTGATCAACCGCGGTTTCCACGATTTCTTCCGGTAAGGCCGCTTCCTCTGCTGGCGCATCCTGCGGAGCCGGCACATCCACCATTTCTTCTCCTTCGTCTGCCCTTGCCACCGGCGGACCAAAAATATCACTTACTGCTTTTCTAATCTGGCCGGTTTTAATGTCGTCTTTTAGCGTGCTCACAATCACCGGCTTGCTGCTTTGCGCCACATTGCCTCCCAGCCCGGCCAATCCCGACGCAATTCCCAAACCCCCCAAAATTTTTTCTTTGACGGTGGGCTTTTTGTGCAACCTTTTAACCCTTTTGATTTTAACTTTTTCCATTTTATTTGATCTTTTTTTAGATCTTTTTTTCATTTTAAGCGATTCCTATTTCATTCTTGATAAAACAGCAAATCAATTCATAGCGATTTCCTGTTTTATCTTAGCACAATTCAAGCCAAAACCAAAAAATTATGTTGCAATTATCCACATACTGATTTTATAATAGTACGGTACTTATAAGCCTCGTTTAGTCAAAATTAACGATTCTATGCAAAATCTGCGCCGAACCTTTTCTGTTAAAATATCCAAATACCAGGGAAACGAACCTTTCCTTTATCTCGGTTTGCAGATGTTTATACAGCTGTCGGCTTTCCAAAGCGTAATCTATGAGCGGATCGGGCGTAGCGTAAGAAAACAGGCTGGCTTCTTCTTTCAATGTTTCCATGAGTTCCAAATGCCCGCCCCAGCAATCGTCAATAATCTGCAAAAGTAAATTTTGCGCGGAAGAAAATACCTCATTCTGGCTTACGGATGAAGCCAAATTTTGCAAATCTTCCAAAAACTGTCGTGCCGCCGCGGTAATAAACTTTTTTTGATGCTTTTGCGGTGATAATCCCAATATAGATGTAATTTGCGGCGCCGGAAGATTTAAGCGGAAAATTTTGAGCAGCTGTTTTGTTATGAGCTCCGGGTCTTTAAGCGCCAAAGTATATTGAAAAATTTCCGCAATGCATTCTTTAAAAAATTTTGAAAATTCCGGCTGGTTTTCCAACAGGCTTTCCCGTAAACCGTAAATCGCCTTTCTCTGAAAATTAACCACGGCATCATATTTATAAAGATACAGCCGGCTGTCCAAATTTCGGCTGTCAACAAATTCCTGCGCCTTGGAAAACGCGCGGCTTAAGCTTGCGCCGGAAATATATTCATTTTCCGCAATATCCAAATTTTCCATAACATCAATAATGCTTTCATCGCCGAACAGTTGCATAATTTCATCTTCCATGGAAACCAAAAAAATTGACTCTCCTTTTTCGCCCTGCCTGCCGCTACGGCCGATGAGCTGATCGTCTACCCGTCTTGATTCATGCCTTTCAGTCCCAATGACAAATAACCCGCCTAAGCTTTCCACTCCGTCTCCAAGAAGGATATCTGTTCCTCTCCCGGCCATGTTGGTAGCTAGCGTGATCATGCCCTTTTGTCCGGCCATGGCAATTTTTTGGGCTTCTGCCCTGTCGTCTTTAGCCGTTAAAAGCAGGAAAGGATAATTATTTCCGTCCAGCAAATTTGCCAGCTTATGAGCGGTTTCGACGTTCCGCGTGCCAAGCAGCAGCGGCTGGCCTTTGCGATAAATTTCCTCCACTAATCGAAGCAAGCCTGAAAATTTCCCTTTTTCGGTCTTAAAAAACAAATCCGGATGGTCAACCCTGATTATAGGCCGGTTAGTCGGAATTTGAACCACTTCCAGCTTATAAACTTTATTTAATTCATCCCGCGCCCGCATTACCGTGCCGCTCATGCCGGAAAGCTTTTCGTACATAGGAAAAAAATTTTGGAAGGTGATTGAAGCCCTGGTCTTGTCCGTGTCATTAATTTTAACTTTTTCTTTGGCCTCAAGGGCCTGGTGCAAGCCGTCGGTAAACCTGCGACCAGGTAATACCCGCCCGGTAAATTCATCTACAATTTCCACGCCACCTCCGGTTATAATATAATCACGGTCCTTGACAAAAATTGCTTTAGCTTTGAGGCAGGCTTCCAAATAAAAAGTATACGCGGGATTTTCTTTGGAAAATAAAGGTTTTTTTAACAATTCTTCTGCCTTGCTTATGCCTTCGTCAGTAATGGCAACCAGTTTTTTTGAATGGTCCACAATATAATCTGTATCCTCAATCAGTTTACCCACAACTTGAGTAAACAAATCGTAAAAAGTTCTTTCTTCTTTTACCGGTTCGGCAATTATAAGCGGGGTACGTGATTCGTCTATTAAAATACTGTCAATTTCATCCACGATTCCAAAATTTAACGGATGGCTTTTCCGCAAGACCCTGTCGCTTTTGGAAAAAACTAAATTGTCCCGCAAATAATCAAAGCCCACTTCTTGGTTGCTAACATAGGTAATGTCGGCTCCGTAAGCTTCCTGTCGCTCTGCTGTTTTCATGGCTGAGCTGACATATCCGACCGACATTTCCAAAAAATCATAGAGCTTACCCATCCATTTGGCATCGCGCTCGGCAAGATAATCATTAGTCGTAATAATATGCACTCCTCTTCCGGCCAAAGAGTTTAAGTATACCGGCATGGTTTCGGTTAAAGTCTTTCCCTCGCCGGCTTTCATTTCGACTACCTGGCCAGAATGAATTACCAGCCCGGCTAAAATTTGCACCGGGTAAGGCGACTGTTTAAGCACGCGCCGCGCGGCTTCGGCAGTCACAGCGAAACATTCCACCGTCAAGCTGTCCAGATCGCGGCCTTTTTGCAATTCATCTTTGAATGCCAAAGCCGCAAGCTTTAATTCTTTGTCGCTAAAGGCTTTTGCCTCCTCTATAGCCTTTAAAATCAGACCAACCCGGTTTTCCAGTTTTTTCAAGGCCAGCCGGTCTAAAAATTGATTGGCGCGGTCTTTTATATTTTCCAAAAATGGCATGTTTTTAAAAAATTATTTGTTCGGATTCGACCGAATTTGATGGTATTATATCATGCGGCAATTGAAATTTAAAATTTTAATTCTGTCATTTCTCCTTTATCCTGCCAAACCCCACCGAATCCTGAAAAACCTCTTTAGCAGAAAGGATGGGAACTCGACAAATACTAAAGTCGCCGTACTTAGTGTTAATTTTATCTAAAGCTACCACGACTCTTTTTAAACGCTCTTCGTCTCCAAACAAACTAAGTTGATTAATGTTGGGGCACAGGCCGGCTATGGTGACGCCAATGAGCTTAAATTCCAAGCCTGATAAATTCCTTGAAACATTTTCAAAAATTTTCATTGCCTGCAAAAAAATTTCCCGGCCGTCGTAAACAAAAAATCCCAACTTTTTGCTTTGTCCAAAACCCTCGTAATTTTTATCGCTTGCCCCGCCGCTAATTTTACCTGCCTTTAAATTACCATCAACTTGTGTTTTGTTATTTGCCGATGATGCTACTCTAGCGTTACCATAAAAATTAGCGGCGGGGTGGATATAAAAATGGATGACGTTACCCATCAATCCCTGCTTGCGCAACCTTCGAGCCACCATTTCGCACAATTTATACAAAACCGGCGCGAAAAATTCTTTCTTGCGATATTCCTGAGGCAACGTATACATATGCCCAATGGATTTTATTTCCTCTTCCTGCTCCACTTCCGGTTTCCACGATCCTTCCAATTGGCCCATTTTGTGTAAATGGTAACCGTTAATGCCAAACCGGGCTACCAGCCGGCTTAAAGGATAATTTTTTAAATCCAATAAAGTTTTTACACCCAAAGCGTTTAAATTTTTCTCCTGCCTGCGCGCGATCCCCGGAATGTCGGTGAGTTTTAAGCGATGATAAAGGTCGGATTTGGATAATATTAGTGTGTCATCCCGGCCAAGCCCCGACGAAAGTCGGGGCGCGAGCCGGGATCCAGAAACAAGCTTGGACCTGGATTCCGGATATCCCTCACCTTTTTTAAAATTCTGATCGAGGTCCAAAAGGTGAGGGATTCCGGAATGACATGAGGGAAATATTGCTACTATCCCATCCGGTTTTTTCATATCCGAGGCAATTTTTGCCACCAATTTATTTTCGGCAATGCCGATGCTGCAGGTTAAATAATCCGCAACCTCCTTTTTCATCCTACGCTTGATTTCTTTGGCAATTCTAATTGCTTCTTCAAATGGATTTGTCCAGTTTGAAATTTGAAATTTGTTATTTGAAATTCTTATGTTACACGCCTTGCTCATATCCGCGAACAGCTCGTCTATACTATATTGCTCGACAAATGCCGTGTAATCGCTCACGATTTTTATCACGCGCTTAATGTAGAGGCGATAACGGTCCGGGCTGGTTTTAGTCAAAATGATTTTGGGATAGAGCTTGCGGGCTTCCCAGACTGGCGTGCCGGTTTTTATGCCCCAGCGCTTGGCTTCTATGCTGGCCGCGATAATTATGCCGCCTAAATGTTCACACACGCCCAAAGGCTTGCCTCGCCATACAGGATTATCCTGCTGCTCCACAGAGGCAAAATAGCTGTTCATGTCGAGATGGAAGATGATATTAACCATAACAATAACTATAACCAAAAAGTGTACTTTCGTTCACCCTGTTAGGAATATATAACAAATTAAGGAATAATGCAAGTTATTCCTTATACCAAAAGTATTATATTTTTACTCCTGATTAATGCTTATGCTCTTTATCTGAATGCGCCGGATGCTGTGCATGCGCTTTTGCATGCAGTTCATGTCTTATATGCACGTGCCGTTTTTTGTGGAAAAGAAACATGCTTACATTCATGACCAAAAGGTGGCCTAAATACTGGCTATTGTAAAAAATTGACAGCCCGGTCAAGGAGCTGGTAAACAGCAAATCCAAAAACCCGTTGCCGGCCGTCCAAAAGATCATCGCGAACAAGGCCTCCATATAACTAATAATACCCAGACGCCTGATTAAAGCTACGGCAACAATGCTAGTAATAATCCAAAAGACAATTTCTTGAACGCCCGGATTGACAAAAATTTCATACCTGAAAAACCACAGCTTGAGGGCGGTAAAAATTACCCATTGCAAAAAAGAATAAAAATAAAATTTTTTTGCGGGCATGGTTAGGGCTTATCGGATTTTAGGTTTTGCCGGCCTTGCTCTTGCGCGGGCGACTTTTCGCCTTGCCGGTTTAGCTACGGGCCTGCTGTGCACGGCATCAGCCCAGCTGGCCTGGGCTAAGCTGTCTATAACCTCCACGTCTTTGGCCACGTCCTCCTCCAGCCGCTTTTCAGCAGCCACAAGCTTTACCCGCAAAGCTTCGTGGTCGTCGGCAAAAATTTTGGTGGCTAAATGCTCAACCAGACCGCCATGGCTTTTTTCCCCGTAGACCCTTTCAAACCAGCCCAACCCCAGCCAAATCCCATACCAGGCTCCCAGCATCAGGCTTACCATTAAAGAAAAATAATCAAAAACAAAAAACTTCCGGAAATCCACAGCCCACTGGATATAACCGGCTGCAAGGAAATAAAGATAGAGAAAAATTACAATTCTATGGAGTACCAAAAACACTAAAACTCCAAGCAAAGAACTTAAAAAAAGGTAGAAAGATTTTTTGGGCATTTTTTGTTTCGTTTTATAGTTAACTGATTTTGATATTATTATAGAGGACTTTGGTTAAATTTGCAAATGGGAAAATTGTAATCGCTCACTGTCATTGCGATAATGCTTATTTTTGCGCTCGCAATGCCTGTTAAAGGCAGTGGGCATTTACGGAAAATTAGTAACACGGACCTTCGGACTGGACGCGGATCTACTGATGTCTACGGATGCTATATCAGCAGTAATCCGTTTATCCGTGTACAATCAGTGGGACTGTTGCCGAATGTGCTTTTAAGACGAAATTCCAGGATTTCGGGCAGATTGGCACAAATAAATTTTGATGTTTAGCCGTAGGCTAAACGGAAAAATTTTTTGGGGCAAGATGCCGAAATCCTGGAATTGCAGTCAAAATGACATTCGGCAACAGTCCCTCAGTAGGTCCGTGTTAATACTACTTCGCGCTTAATATGCTCTTTTTATAGCTGTCCAGGTTATCTAAGGCCACGCCCGTGCCCTTGACCACGCACAACAGCGGCTCTTCTGCCACAAAACAGGGCACGCCCACGCTTTGGCTAATGTAATGATCAATATTGCGCAACAATGCGGTGCCTCCGGTCATAATCATGCCCTTGTCAATAATGTCCGAGGCCAGCTCCGGGGGGGTTTCCTGCAAAACAGTTTTGACTGCTCTGGTAATTTCGGACAGTTCTTCACTGATTGCCTGCACGACTTCGTTGGTGGAAACCGTCACGGTTTTTGGCAAGCCGGTGAGCTGGTCCCGGCCCTTTATCTCCATCAATTCTTCTTCACTCAAACCCAAAGCGCTGCCAATGGTAATTTTTATTTCTTCGGCCGTGCGGTCGCCAACGACCAAACCATGCCTTTTTCTGACAAAGTCGATGATGGATTGGTCCAAACGGTTGCCGGCCACCCGCACGGAAGTGGAATTAACAATGCCGCCCAAAGACAGCACGGCTACGTCTGTGGTACCGCCGCCGATGTCGATAACTAAATTCCCCCGGGCTTCAGCAATAGGAATGCCGGCGCCAATGGCTGCGGCCACAGTTTCTTTAATTACGTAGACCGCCTTTGCCCCGGCTGAAGTTGCGGCATCAACTACCGCCCGGCGCTCGGTAGAAGTAATGCCGCCTGGCACGCTAATCATAATTTCGGGACGAAAAAAACGGATGTTGCCCAAAGCCTTGTTAATAAAATAACGCAGCATAGCTTCGGTTACGCGGTAGTCCGCGATGACTCCGTCCTTCATTGGCCGCCTGGCCACAATGGTTTCCGGCGTGCGACCCAGCATTTCCTTAGCTTCCTGGCCCACGGCTAAAACGCGGTTGTCTTCCAGAGAAATGGCTACAACCGTCGGTTCGTTAATAATAATCCCACGCTTAGGCATATAAACTAAAGTGTTAGCTGTGCCCAAGTCTATACCAATCTTGGTTTCAAACATATAACGCGGATCTTCTCGCGGATCTTGACTGCAGCGCGGATCTTCTCGCGGATTAGCGTGCGCTCCGCGTAATAAATCCGCCTGTAAATCCGCGGTTAACTAAACAATTATAGCAAAACCTTTTTGATTGTGAAATAGCTTAAAATCAACTAGAATAAATCTGATATGAACACAAAAACCCGTTACCTCCTGTTATTGGCCGGATTTATTGTCTTCCTGCTGATTGCCCCTTTAATTATCCTCTACATCAGCGGCATTACTTTTGATTACCAAAGCAAAAGTTTTATCAGGACCGGGATATTGGCTGTGCGCAGCGACCCGGCAAACGCGGAGATTTTTGTAAACGGCAAGCTCGCGCTGACCCGCCAGGGGGATGTTAAATTTTTGCCTGCCGGCGAATACCAGCTCGATTTAAAAAAGGAGGGCTATCAGTCCTGGAGCAAAAGGCTGGCTGTATATCCGGGCCGGGTGACCTGGGCAAACCCGGGCTTTAACAAAGTTAATCTGTTTTTCAGCCAACCCAAAATTCAAGATCTTGAAAATAGCGTTGTAGATTTTTATGTTAACGGCGGCCGGGTAGCTTATTTAACCGCTGCCAGTCTTGTGTCTGCTGCCGTCAGTGATGTCAAAAATAACCTAATTTATCCCCTGCCCCAGCCGCTGGATAAAATTTTAACTGCCGATGACAGAGGGAATAATCTGATACTCGCCCAAACCCGGGACGCGGCCAATCCGCCGACAATTTTTGCTTTTAATTCATCAACGGGAAAATTTTATAACCTTTCCGGACTTTTCAACACTTTGCCCAAACTGCAATTTGACGCTAACGGCAATCTGTATGCTTTGGATAAAAATATTCTATATGCCGTGGACATTTTCAAAAAAGCCAAAACCCCGGTTTTACCAAACCTCAAGGCTTTTTATTGGCTGGAAGACAGCCTGTATTTTATTCAGTTTGATGATAATCAAAATTTTTCTCTTATGACGGGCCATTCGCCGTTTAAAGACAATCAGAGCTTGTTGGCAGGCCTGCCGGCCATAGAGGAAGGAGCTTTGCTGGTGACTTTTGAAAAGCAAATTTTATTGCTGTCCGGCGGGAATTTGTTCCTGGCCGGAAAAAGTATGGAAAAACTGGCGGATAACATTACCAGCTGGAATTTTGACCATTTGGCATCCTCTCTTGCCGTCATCCATTCCGGGCAGTTGGATTATTATGTCTCTGGAAGCCCCGGTTTAAACTTTGTAACCCGTCTAAGCGGAACAATCAACCAGCCGATGATGCATACCGGCTTAGCCGGCGCGTTTTTCATTAATGATGAAAGGCTGGTAGAAATTGAGCTGGACACCAGAGATAATCAAAACCAAAACGCTTTATACCAGGGTAAAAATTTGCAAACATTTTGGGTTAACAGCTCCGGAACAAATGTTTTGCTTTTGGATGGCGGGGAATTGAAGTCATTGGTTATCCGTTAACGGCCGGCTTTCGTCAATTGCCTCATTCACCAATATATCCGCTGGCTTATTTTTTTCTCTTAAAATATGATTAAAATTCACGTTTTTAAAGTTGTTCGTGAGTTTAAAAACTTCCTGCGCTAAAATCTTTAAACTGGGTTCTTTAATTTTGTATTTGCCTTGCATTTGTCTGACAACCAGTTCCGAATCCATATTGATTTGGATATTGGAAATTGGATATTGGAAATTGGAAATTTTTACCGCTTCTTCCAAAGCCAAAATCAGCGCTTTATATTCAGCTATGTTATTAGTGGCTTCGCCTATGTATTTTTTATGGCGGCTGATAATATTTCCGGATGCATCGGCAATCACCACGCCAATGCCCGCCGGTCCCGGGTTTCCCCTGGCTCCACCGTCTGTGTAAATAATTAGATTCATATAGCAATTTAACAAGTTAACAAGTTAACATTCTGCATTTTTCTTAGATTGCTTGATTGTTAATTTGTTAAATTAATTTTTTAACATCAACAATCTTCAACTTCACTTCATTCCTTCCATTCCAGCCGTCCTCAATAAGCTCGCAGGCGATGTCAACTTCACTCTGCTCTATGGGTTTAAAATTAAAAGCTATAGCCGGCAATATTTTTTCGCCAACTTTTATCTGCAATTGTAAATGCTGGCTTTGGGAGCCCACCTGGCGCTGGGATAAAATTTTGACATTAGGTACTAAAAAGCGCGGCCGAACGTTATGCACCCCATAGGGCTCGAGCAAATTTAACAATTGACAATTAACAATTGACAATTGACTTGCGTTAAGCTCGGCTTCCAGTTCCAAAACTTTCTGCTGATTTTCGCCGATATTTGTTTGGGCATGCTCTAAAATTTTCTGGTAAAACAATTCAAACTTATTTATTTGCAGACTCAAACCCGCAGCTTGTTTATGTCCGCCGAATTTTACCAGATGTTCAGAGCTGAATTTTAAAGCTTCAATTAAATTAAATTCTCCGGCTGTGCGCGCCGATCCGGTACACAGTTCGGCAGTGCGCTCCAAAACAATTACCGGCTTATAATATTCTTCCGCCAGCCGGCCGGCTACCAGGCCCATAACGCCTTTTGGCCAGCCTTCGCCTACCATAACTAAGACTTTACGATCCTGAATAGTAATAATTTTTTCCTTAGCTTCGCTCAAAACCACTTGGGTCAGCTGTTGCCGGTGTTGATTAATTGCCTGAAGTCTCAAAGCTTTTTCTTCTGCCAGGTCTATTTTCGATTCCATTAATAAATCTAACGCAATATTAGCATGCTCAAGGCGGCCAGCAGCGTTTAATCTGGGAGCGATGACAAAACCTAAAGTATAAGTGTCCGGCGGTTTTTGATTAAAATCTAAGGCAGCTGTTTTAATTAACGCCCTAAGGCCAGTCCACCTGGTTTTGGCCAAAACCTTTAACCCGTATTTCACGAGTATACGGTTCTCGCCGAGCAAGCTATGGCAATCCGCCACTGTGCCAATGGCTACCAAGTCCAATAGCCATTTCTCGTAACCGCCCTTATATGTCATTCCGGAATTCCGATCAATGGCTGGATTAGCGGAATGTCCGGAATCCAAGTCTGAGCTCATTTCTGGATCCCGGATACCCTGAGCTAAGTCGAATGGGTTCCGGGATGACAATCTGGCAGATACTTTTTGGTGATTCGACAATATCCCGCAGGCCAGCTTAAAAGCCACGCCGACTCCGGTAATTTCTGAATACGGGTAATTATCATCGGGATTTTTGGGATTGATGAGCGCGTAAGCCTGCGGAGACGCGCCGATTATTTCATGGTGATCGGTAATTATTAAATCAATGTTATTAGCTTTGCAAAACTCGGCGGCGTCCAGGGAATTTGTCCCGCAATCAACTGTGATAATCATCTTGATGCCGCTGTTTGCGATTTTTTCCAGTGCCTCAAGGTTGACCCCATAGCCCTCGCTGAAACGGTCGGGTATATACGATTCTACTTCCTGCCCAAGATAGCGGAAAGTCTGCTTAAGCACGGCATTAGCAGCCACGGCGTCAGCATCGTAGTCGCCGTAAATGCAAATTTTCTCGCCGCGATCTATGGCCTGCCAAATCCGCTCCACTGCTTTTTGCATATCATGGAATAAAAAAGGGTCGTGCAATTTTTCGTACCGGGGATTTAAAAATTCATCAATCTGATCTCTATGAATGAGTCCGCGGTTATAAAGCAGCTGCGCCAGCAATTCCAAATTACCTTCTCCCTCTGGGAGAAGGTGGCCAGCCCTTTGGCTTAGATTATTCTTTGACAAAGGGCTGGCCGGATGAGGGTTCATTGATAAAAAGCTTACGATATTTTCCTCAATCTCTTGAGGAATTTTTTCTTTTAATTTCCAAAATTTAGGCATAACTACATTTTATCAGATTACTTAGATAAAAAACACCTCATTTTATAGAGATGTTTTTCTGTAAAATTACTCTAAACTGCTAATGGGGCCAGGGGTTGCGAATTTTACTGAAGACTCCGAGCCTCTATAAAAGATCCTTTAAAAAGAGCCCTATCCGCCCCATTAGCCGGTAACACCCTGCTAAAATCATTCGGTACTCTCCAGGAGTTGTAAGTTTTTAAGGAGGGATAAGGATACAGAGTGTTGTTATGTACCCAGTAGATAGTGCCGGAAAGGTTAATGTCTACGCCTTCCGGGTGAGCGGCTTTAGGATTGTCAAGATTAGCTCCAATAGCCAGTTTGTTAAGTTCAGGAGCAGTAATGATTAACACGGATGAGAACTTAAAGCCTAAACCTTTAAAGACAGATGCTGAAGTAAAGCCTCTTCTAAGGCTGCCTGATATTAGCCAGACAGTCTTGTCATTGGCAGTTTTGGCTAAGATACCATCACTGGGAGAGAGAAGGGCACCTTCTGGTAGTTTCAGATCTTGCTCTGTGGCAGGTTTGCCCATAGCCAAGGTTA
>JAHFJK010000025.1 GCA_023245915.1 Candidatus Doudnabacteria bacterium
GTTAAGAAATCGCCTGCCGGGACTGCGTTATCATAAAGTTAATAATATTATTTCTACCGCCGAACTCAAGTATCGGCCGCATAGTTGGTTAAAACCTTACCCGCTTTGTGGTTTTGCGGGTTTTAAGCCAAAAAAGAATAGCTTGGGGATTAGTTCCTGTAAACGGATTATACAGCAAATATTAAGGTTTGGGATAAAGCAATGCCGGGACTTACCAAGAAACCAAGCCAATAAGCATTTAAGCGCTTAAAACCGTTCAAAATTTAAAAATCGCCGCTTAAGGTGTATCATTGTTGGATTGGAAAATAGTCCGTCGCCTTATAATCATCTGCCCTTTAATCTTAAAGGGTGAACAAAAGCAACGACATTTTTAAGAAATTCGGCAAACGTATTCAGCAATTGCGTTTGCAAAAAGGGATTAGTTCCCAAATGGCTTTGGCAAACAAGGCCAGGTTAGACCGGACTTATATAGGTGGTGTTGAGAGAGGCGACAGGAACATTGCTTTAAAGAATATAGAAAAGATAGCCAAGGCGTTAAATATAAGTTTGGATGAGTTGTTTAAATTTTAAATAGCTGAGACTTAACAAAAAAACCGGTGATGTCCTGAAAAGAGGACCCACCGGTTTTTTTGTCCTAAGCTGTCTTGTGACTTAGTAATCCAAGATTGTTTGGAGGTTGGCTGTTCCTATTCCATTGCACATTATGGACACCGACCAATACTGGACGTATTCGGACTGGCCATCGGCTATTTTAGCGAGCCGGCATACCAACCCACTAAACCCATTCTCTGCCAAAAAGGGCAGGCCTTCACCGCGACCTTATAATAAAGACGCATGTTTATGTTTGGAAGTTACAAAAAATCGACCCTTAGACCGGTTCTTTATGGGCTTGGTGATATTGTTCAACTAACTCTCTCTGGTCTTGGTTAGCTTTGCGGGCGACGTCTTCCAAGACTCTCCCTAGTTCTTCCGGAGAGGCATTGTTAAATAGCGAGGAAAAATCCTATTTTGATTTGTCAATAAACATTTTTTCAAGTTTGTTTTTCAAAATAAATTTTTTTATTTTTCTTGAGCATAAATTTTAAGCAATTTTTGAGGTTGGATAATCGGTATATTCTCAAACATTTTTACGCTAAGCAAACCTTTATCGCCAGTCACTAGATACTCCGCTTTGGCCGTTGCTGCCGCGGCTAAAATGTAATCATCCGAGGCATGGGTAGCGAGCTTAGGAATTTTGTCAGGGTCTGGAAAGAATTGGCAGTGGGGTGTTAAATTTTTTATGATTTCTGCGGCGGTTAAGTTACTTCTTTGCAGGTATGATTGCAAGTGGTCATAACCCAAAACGTTTTTTAATTCCTGAAAAGTTGCAACCGTAAAACAAGGGGCTAATACCCCTGTTTTAATAAAAATTTCAAACACGCCAAGGCGTTGCTTAAACAGCAAGGCGGAAATGAGCACATTGGTATCAAGCACTACCCGCATAGGTTTTTTGTTTTGCCCATTTGACTGCTTCGTTGATCAGCCTTGTTGGCACCATTTTACCAAGTTTTTTCAACTTGGGTTCAATGGCTTCCAGGGAAGGAGCGGAGAGTGGCTTAATATAAACTCCGTACTGGTCAGATACGAAGACCACCTTGTCAGTGCCCCATTCTTTTTGAAGCCCTTTAGGTAAGGTAATTTTGCCGTTTTTTATTGTAGTTACCACTTGCTGGGTCATAATCGTAATGTTAATTATTTTGGCACATTATAAGACTTTTAAAATTGATTTTGCTGCATCTTTATAATAGCCGGAATAAGGGACTTGGTCAAATTAACAAACTAAATTTACGCCTCATTAAAATCTAAGCTGCCCGTCTTTCCTTAAAGGTTTGGTAAAATTCTGATGGTAAATATCCGGCAAATCACTACCGTAATCTTGCTCGTATTCAACCAGTTTTCGTGCATCTTCTTCAAATTCATTTTGCAGGCCGAGAGCCTGCACTACATCGCGGAACCTTAACAAAATCAAGATTCCACTCAGAGTTGTGAATAGTTACGAGCCTTAAATTTCTACAAAACTTTTCAAATACCCCGTACCACTCACTGCGTTCGGGTACGGGCAAGCTGCCCTACAATACTTTCTTAAGATACTGGCCTGTATAACTCGCTTTTACTTTGGCAATGTCTTCGGGGATAAGAACGGCAAAGGACGGGGTGTGTAATAATGATTTAAAAACCGATTTTAAAAGTTGGATTCTCCATTTGCGTCCAGTCAGCTCCTTCGCTGCCTCCTAAGTCTTTGCCGTTCTGGCCAACGGAATATAAGATTTGTTTTTGGGAATTATAATGCAACGTTTGTCGGTTATATGGGTCAGCAGGTAACTCCTGTAAGTAATTTGGGAATAGGTCGGACAGCTGGTTAGGCAACTTCCCATTTTGGGTTTTATAATTCTTTATCGCCAGCTCTGCCAAAACAACATTATTAAGCATATCTGCTCTGCAGTATACAGTTTTATAACCGCTTGATAAAAGAAATGTTATAAAAAATGTTTTGCCGACAGCGTTCTCAGTATACTTTGCTCTGGGCTGCAAGATTTGAGATTGAAGATAAAGGTTCTCAATAAAACTGTCATTTGAACAATTATTTATACCTTTAATCCTGGCCCTGGTCAAGGTTGCATACAAATTTCTTGATTCATTTGGTTTATAATAAAAGCCGGGTTTATAAAGGTTGGTTAAAACTTTTTTTGTTTTTTCATCTTTAGCATCTGCCAGAGCTGAATCTAACGCTTCTTTCATTTGAGCCGGCAGATCACTAATTTGATATTGGTAATCAAACTTATACATATTCTGGTAGCCGGTTTTATTATTCGAAGCTATTTGCAATCTGCCAGCAATTCCCTCAAGAGTTGTAGTGGATATTGTCGCATAGGGTAATATTTTTAAAATTGTTTGGGCACCCAAATTTAACATAGAAATCCCGACTAAACCGCCTACTGGCTCAGTATTTGAATTAACAATTTTATGTCCTAGTTCACTAATATTTACAGCGGCTTCCAAAGCTTCATCAGTTTTTCCCTGATACGAAAAAGATAAGGCTCTAATGGCTTGTAGCCTCGACAGTTGGCGCCAAGAATTCATTGCGATGAAAGCTGAATTTCTGTCTACAGCCGAAGGATCGGCAAAACTAGGGATCTGGAAAGATTTTTTTTGTGCCGCTGCGGAAAACAAATCAAGAGCTGGCTGATTTTTTGCCAAAATTTCATCAACTAGCTGCTGGTTCCATGGTTCGGGCGTTGGATTGCCGTAATACGTATAAGATAAAGAAAACTGTGATGAAGGCCTGCCTTCCAAAGGCGGATCATAAACAGATTCCGCTTTAATCTCATTTAAATCAAAAAAACCATTTTCTGAGTCAGGTACATCAACTTTAACCAGCTTTAAATCACTGTCATATTCAAGCTTTGAGTCACGGCTGCAACAAAGATTTAAAACTCCTGGAAGATTATACCAAGCCAGGGCAGCCAAAACACCCAAAAAAAACAAGACAATCAAAATTTTTTTCCACCATTTCATTTTGGCTTTAGGCTGAACGGCTGGAGGCAAAGGTATGGCGCTGATTACTGGCTCATTTTGATTTTCATTTTCCATTTTTTTGTTTCTAGCTAATGCTAAAATTTACTTTTATTATAACAGATTTTATGCATATAAAAAAGCCCTCTACATTTTAGAGAGCTTTAGTATCGTGTTTCTGGATTCCGGATATCCCTCGGCTGCACTCGGGATTCCGGAATGACATAGAAAGCTATAATACTCTTTTCAAATACCCCGTACCACTCACTGCGTTCGGGTACGGGGCAAGCTGCCCTACAATACTTTCTTAAGATACTGGCCTGTATAACTTGCTTTTACTTTAGCAATGTCTTCGGGCGTGCCAACTGCAACCACTTGTCCGCCTTTGTCTCCCCCTTCGGGGCCAAGGTCAATTATCCAGTCCGAAGTTTTGATCATATCCAAATTATGCTCTATAACCACGACTGTGTTGCCTTTATCCACTAATTTATTCAGAACGCTAATCAGTCTTTTGGTGTCGGCAAAATGCAGGCCGGTGGTGGGTTCGTCGAGCAAATACAAAGTGCGGCCGGTGGAAGCGCGCGAAAGTTCTGTGGCAAGTTTTACTCTTTGCGCCTCGCCGCCGGACAAAGTTGTCGCGTTCTGGCCCAAGCGCATATAACCCAAACCCACCTGTGACAGTGTTTCCAGTTTTTTGTGAATCGCCGGTAAATTAGCAAAAAAGATTTTAGCTTCGTCTACCGTCATTTCCAAAATGTCAGAAATATTTTTGTCCTTATAATGAATTTCCAAAGCCTGCTGGTTGTAACGTTTGCCGTGGCATTCTTCGCAGGTAATGTAAACGTCGGGCAAAAAATTCATTTCCACTTTTATTACCCCATCGCCCGCGCACTTTTCACATCTGCCGCCTTTAACATTAAAAGAAAACCTGCCGGCCTGGTAACCGCGCATTTTGGATTCTTTGGTTTCCGAGAATAAATCTCGAATGGGCGTAAATAGTCCGGTGTAAGTGGCTGGATTTGACCGTGGAGTTCTACCGATCGGGCTTTGGTCAATATTAATTATTTTGTCGATGTGATCAATACCTAAAATTTTCTTATGTTTGCCCGGCTCTTCTTTGCTGTTGTAAAAATATTTGTACAAAGCCCGCGCCAAAATGTCATGAAAAAGCGTGGACTTGCCGCTGCCCGAAACACCCGTAACACAGACAAATTTTCCCAACGGGATTTCAACATCAATTTCCTTTAAATTAAATTCCGCGGCGCCGAAAACTGAAAGCTTGCGGCCGTTGCCATGCCGTCTTTTTTTTGGGATCTCGATAAATTCCCTGCCCGCCAAATACTGGCCAGTTAAACTTTTAGCGTTTTTTTCAATTTGTTTAGGATTGCCTTCAGCAACCAATTCGCCGCCATGCTTACCCGCGCCCGGGCCAATATCCACCACCCAGTCAGCCTCGCGAATAGTTTCTTCATCGTGTTCAACGACGATGACGGTATTGCCCAAATCCCGCAAATCTTTTAAGGTTTGTAAAAGCCGGGCGTTGTCGCGCTGGTGCAGGCCAATGGAAGGTTCGTCTAATATATAGAGCACGCCGGTCAAACCGCTGCCGATTTGAGTGGCTAAACGGATACGTTGGGCTTCCCCACCGGATAAGGTGTCCGCAGCTCTATCTAGCGATAAATAAGACAGTCCCACATTTAATAAGAAAGACAGTCGCGCGTTAATTTCTTTCAAAACTTGTTTAGCAATGGTAGCGTCTTTTTGATTCAAATTTTTACCTAAGTTTTTATAAAATTCCGCGGCAACTTCTATGTTAGATGCCGAAACCTCTACAATATTTTTCCCGCCGACTTTGACGCCCAAAACTTCGGCCTTCAGTCTTTGGCCAAGGCAACTCGGACACTGGCGAATCCGCATATAATTTTCTATTTCACCGCGCATATATTCGCTGTCGGTTTCATTGTAACGCCGCTCTAAATTAGTAATTACGCCTTCAAAGGCAGTCATCATTTCATAACTACCTTCAGAAGATGCAAACTCGCCGGATACCTTAACCTTTTTGTCGCCCGTGCCGTATAAAATTATGTCGATAAATTTTTTGGGCAAATCTTTTACCGCGGTATGAAGGGAAAAGCCGTATTCTTTGGCCACGGCTTGTAAAATCCGGCTATACCAGGATAAGCGTGATGTAGTTTTGCTCCAGGGACGGATAGCGCCTTCGGCTAAAGTCAAACGCTGATTCGGCATGACTAAATCCGGTTCAACTGTTAATTTTGTTCCCAAACCTTTACATTCAGGGCACGCGCCGTGAGGACTGTTAAAAGAAAAATCCCGCGGGTCTAATTCCGAAAGTTGTATATGCCCGTCCGGACAGGCGAATTTTTGCGAAAGCACGATCTCTTGAGATCGTACATTATTACTCTCTCCCTTTGGGAGAGAGTGCCCCGAGCGTAGCGAGGGGGAGAGAGGGTTTTTTGATTCTTCAATCTTCATCGCCATTGCAATCCCATCCCCCAAATCCAAAGCCTTCTCCAAGCTCTCCGACAGCCTCCCCTTTTCCGCAGGATCAATGGTTAACCTGTCGACCACCACGTCTATAAAATGTTTCTTTTGCTTGTCGAGCTTTAAATTCTGCGCTTCGTTTAAGTCCATAACCGTGCCGTCCACGCGCACGCGCGCAAAACCCGCCTTTTTAATTTGTTCAAAAATGACCCGATGCTCGCCTTTTTGGTCTTTAATAAATGGGGCAAGTAAAATAATTTTCGTGCCTTGCGGTAAAGTTAATAATTGAGTAACCATAGCCGCAATAGTTTGACCAGCAATTTTCTTGCCGCAAACCGGACAATGCGGTACACCAATTCTTGCCCACAGAAGTCTCATGTAATCATAAATTTCAGTCACCGTGCCCACGGTGGAACGAGGATTATGAGAAGCAGATTTTTGGTCAATGGATATTGCTGGAGAAAGCCCCTCAATTTTGTCTACATCGGGTTTATCCATTAGTCCGATAAATTGTCGGGCGTAAGCGGAAAGCGATTCAACATACCGCCTCTGCCCTTCGGCGTAAATGGTATCAAACGCCAAAGACGACTTGCCGCTCCCGGACAAGCCAGTCATAACAATCAGCTTGTTTCTGGGCAAATCTACGTCAACGTCTTTTAAATTGTGTTGCCTGGCACCCCTAATTGAAATCTTGTCTTGCATATATACCGCTAATTAATCGCAGATATAGGTACGCTGATGTGTCGCTGAGTGTGAAATTGTTAATTCAGCGTTTATTCAGCGTTAGTGTCAAAATCCGCGTCCATTCAGCGGTTTAAACACAAACTAGTGAAAATTCTATCACGGATGTCAATAGCAGGTCAAGAGCAGGTGCAAATAAAAAGCCCGTGTTCCGCAAGTCATGGCAATATTGCTGCCACAACTTGCGAAAACGGACTAAAGCTCTTCATCTTTGGGTTCAGAAGGAGTCTCAATCATCCTCTTTCCGCTACCACTATGACTCTTTGGCTCAGCGTAAGGTCCCGGATATTTCCTCAAGGGTTTTTGACCCGTCCCCTGACACCACTGCTGAGTATCTTCATCCCGATGAGTTTTTATTACGGCTGATTTTCCGCTACCGGCAACTTCTCTCATCAAAAAACACTCGGAACATCTTCTCCTGCCTCCATCTAGGTTTTTGCTCATTCAAACCTCCGCCGCAAAGTTTATCATTTTATAGACACCCGGTCAATCTGCGGATATAATTAGTTCGATGAAATCTGAAATCTTTCCGCCAAAGGCGGATCCGCCTTTGGCGGAAAATCTTAAATCAAAAATCTTAAATATCCCCAAATCCCCTGGCGTCTATCAATTCTTAGACAAAAACGGCGGGGTTATTTATGTTGGCAAGGCGAAAAATTTAAGAGCAAGGGTGAGACAATATTTTGGCGATGATGATAGTCGACCGCAAATCCCCTTTTTAATGGCAGAAGCAGCGGATGTTAATTACACCGTGGTCAGCAATGAACTGGAAAGCGCGTTTTTGGAAAATACAATTATTAAACAATACCGACCGAAATATAATATAGATTTAAAAGATGATAAAAATTACGCTTTTATAACTATTGATTATTCTACGGAAATACCACAAATTGGTTACCGCAGGAAAATTGAAGACCAACCATCATACCAACCCCCCCTCAATCCCCCCCTTGCCAGGGGGGGAGGGAAAGGACGGCGCACCAAGGATTCGGAGCATTCGGATAAAATTCGTAGATTCGGATCGGTTAAATACTTCGGCCCTTATTCGGCTGCTTACAAAATAAAAAATACTTTAAATCTGGTGCGCAAAATTTTTCCCTTTTGCGCGGCCACAAAAGTTTCCTCCCGCCCATGCTTTTACTTTTATATGCACCGCTGCCCGGGCGTTTGTGTGGAAAAAATTACGATTGGTGAATATTACCAGCAACTGAATAAGATCATAAAATTTTTGAAAGGCGATATTACATCAATCCTCAAAGAAATTAAAACTGAAATGGCGGCCGCGTCAGCAGCAAAAAAATTTGAAACCGCGGCGCGTCTGCGCGACCAACTAAGATCTTTGGAAATACTTCAAGAAAGACAAAATGTCATTCTGCCCAAAAAAGTTGACTGGGACATTGTGTCGCTGGCAACTTCTGATGGCTACGCGTGTGTTAATTTGTTCAAGATTAGGGAAGGAAAAATGTTTGATAAGGAAAACTTTGTATATGAGTTACCCGATCCGGATTTGCAGATGGAATCCGGATTTGCAGATAACTACGGATCTAAAATCATCCAGAGATTTTTGGAACAATATTATTTAGAGACCAGCTTCGCGCCCAAATGCATCTATCTACAAAATCCGGCAAGCGATTCCAAGCTGGTTGAAAATATTATTCAATCGAGATTCCATCGCAAGACTGAAATCGGCATTCCTCAAAAGGGAAAAACAAAACAACTTGTGGATCTTGGAAAAATTAATGCCGAAGAACATTTAAAAAACTGGTTAGCTGATAAAGCCGGTCATTTAGACAAAATAAATAAAGCTTTGGAACAATTAAAAGAGCTTTTAAATTTGCCGCAGATTCCTAAAAGAATTGAGTGCTACGATATAAGCAACATCCAGGGAACAAACCCAGTTGGCAGTATGGTGGTTTTTGTTGATGGTTTACCAGCCAAAAGTCAGTATCGCAAATTCAAAATCCAGGGGAAAAATTCGCCCGATGACTTTGCGATGATGAGGGAGATGTTGGCTCGCCGGATGGCGAGATTGCCTGCGGATGTAGGGGCGAGCTTTAGCCGCCCGTCCGGTGATGGCGGGGGCGCAAGCGCGGCCCCTACAACAGAAAAAAATGTTTGGCCGCTTCCAGATCTCATCGTTATCGACGGCGGCAAAGGCCAGCTCTCTGCGGCGC
Organism: Candidatus Doudnabacteria bacterium; assembly: GCA_023245915.1. Classification (GTDB taxonomy): domain Bacteria; phylum Patescibacteriota; class Doudnabacteria; order UBA920; family UBA920; genus PALSA-1336. The sequence goes on from JAHFJK010000025.1 coordinate 8,970, forward strand.
TAGCGGCCATCCGACCTCCGACCTCCGACCTCCGACCTCCGATGATTGGACTTGCCAAACGCGTAGAAGAAATTTTTTTGCCGAATCAACCAGATCCCATTATTCTTTCCCACGATCAACCCGCATTACAATTGCTGCAGCGTCTGCGCGACGAAGCCCACCGCTTTGGCATAATTTTTCACCGCAAACTACGGTCGAAAGCCGCGGTTAAATCGGCGCTCGATACTATCGCTGGCGTCGGCCCTAAAACCAAAAAATTGCTCAAGCAAAAATTTGGGACAGTAGAGGAAATTAAAAAAGCAGGCCTGCAACAGCTGGCGGAAGTAGTCGGAATAAAACTCGCCGAAATAATAAAAAAATTTATTTAAAATTATCTGTCATTCCCGCGCAAGCGGGAATCTATACATCAGGCTGGTGATAGACTCCGGCTAGCCCTCACCAAGACTTTGCAACGGTGCTCGTGACTGCTGGAATGAAATCTCATGTCAAATGCAGCTTCTCTTTTACTTTCTGCACCACATCCCCCAGCTTCCAGTCGCTCTTGATTAAGTAATCATAAACGCCAAACTGCGCGGCTTCCGCCAGGTGTTCGTTGTCGTACAAGTTGGTCAGCAAAATAATCGGGATATCTTTGGTTTTGGGGTCGCTGCGCAGTTTTCTGGAAGCGGTAATGCCGTCCATTTTCGGCATAATAATATCCATTAATATGATTTTCGGCAGGGTTTCCATAGCCAGCTTAACTCCTTTTTCCCCGTTTTCCGCCGAGAGCACGCGAAAACCTTCGTGGGCGAATTTTTCCGTTAAAGCCTTAATTAAAGGTTTTTCGTCTTCGACAACCAGAATTAAATTTCCGTTGGAAAAATTGGTGATGGGCATAAATTTAGTCAGTTATTTTTTTCATGTCGTCAATAATCTCGTCCAGCCGGAAATCGGCTTTGGTATAATATTTGGTCACGCCGAATTTAATGTAAGAACGCACCTTTTCCGGGCTGGCGGTGTTGGATACGACAAAAACCGGGATTTTTTTCCAGCGCTCATTGTTTTTTATAGCCACCACAAAATCCAGGCCGGTACCCTTGCCTAACAGATAGTGGTCCAGCCAGATAACGTCAATTTGCGGTATATCTTCCATATAGCGCAGGGCCTGATCCACGGTCCTGGAAGTAATCACGTCAAAGCCGGAATTTTCCAGTTTAATTTTAATGGCATTAAGCAGAGGCTTTTCGTCTTCGACGATTAAAACGTTTTTCCTTTTGGTCTTCATAAATATAGCAAACTTTCTTTAATAATTATTTTAGGTTAAAATTTTGGTGCCAGCCTTGGCCCGCATACCGCTCAAAGGAATAATAACATAAAATTTGCTGCCTTTGTCTTCTTCCGATTCAAACCAGACTTCTCCCCCGCAAGCGTCTAAAATCGACTTAACCAGATATAGGCCCAAACCCGTACCATCGGTCTCTTTTTCACGGATATTGTCAGCCCTGAAAAGCTTGGTAAAAATTTTATCCTTCTGGGCTTTGGGTATGCCATAACCGGTATCTTTCACGGAGATTAAGACGTACTGCTCTTTGGCATTGCCGTGTTTTACTGCTTCGCCTAAAACACTGGAAACACTGACGGTAATTTGCCCTTCGGAAGGCGTATATTTTACGGCGTTGGTAATTAAATTTTGTAAAATAATGCGGGTCAGCTTGGGGTCTGCCTGAATTACCGGCAAATTATCCTCATACACCTCCCTAAGATTCAGGCCATTTCTTATAATGTTGGGATGAACTTCCTTGAGCACGCTTTTGGCTACTTCAACCACATTCACCGGTTCAGGCGTCAGCATAAAGGTACCCAGTTCAATGCGGGAAACATTCAACAGGGCATTAACCAAATCCACCATCCTTTTATTGCCGTGATAAATTTCCTCCAGGTAGCCCTTTTGCTCTTCGTTGACAGACCCCGCGTCTCCGGCCAGCAGCATTTCCGTATACCAGCCGATGGTGGAAAGCGGCGTGCGCAACTGGTGGGAAGCCAGAGAAACAAATTCGCTTTTGGCCCGGTCAATTTCTTTTTCTTTGGTGATATCGCGGATAATACAGGCCACCCCGGCTATTTCTTTATTAATACTGAATGGAGCCGCCAAAATGCTGGCGATAAACCGGCTTTTGTCTTTTCTGGTCAGTTGGCAGGCCGTCGAAGTTTTATAGCCTGTTGTCAGCGCCAGATTTATAGGATGTTTTTCAGCTTCAAGGGGCAAACCGTTTTCATCCGCCAGGCTCTCCACGCAGTCCAGAAAGGCTTTGCCCTGGGCCTGGGTGGAAGCGCAGTTTAACAAATTTTCTGCCGATTTATTTATCAGGGCAATGGCGCCCTTTGCGTCTATCACCACCAAAGCATCGCCAATACTTTCTAAAATAATTTCGTTCCTGGCTTTTTCCCTGGCGATTTTTTCATTAACCTCCACCAGCTCCGTTGAACTTAATTCCAGCGAACGGCTGATAAGCTTTCTATCATCGTCAAAATGCCGGTAAGTTTCGTCTATAGACTGAAAAAATTTTTTCCACTCCTCGGCGGCCGTAGAAACACCGGGAAGAAATTTTTTTATTTGCCTTTCCAGTGTTCTGTGCATATCAATACAAATTCTAAATTTAGATTTTTTGATATTCCGCTGCTGCTTATTCCTCCCTGAATGTCGTAATGGTCATGGTCTGATTATGCAATTGGCACTGCTTTTCCGTCGGCGCGGTAGGACAAATCTCCCCATAAGAATAAAAGCCCGTTATTGCCGCTTTATCCCCAACCTTGCCGCGCACCGCCTCAATTTCCTCTTCAATGCGCTCTTTTAAAACCAGCTTCCTGCCAATACAGCTAATTAAAATGGCCAGCTCGGGCGGACGTTCGCTTAACGCACTTAAACTCATACCCGCCGCTCCCGAAGCACCGTCAATCAATCTGTCAAAATCAGCTTTCATTAGCTTGGCATAAACTCCTTCCGGCATATCCCCGGCAAAAGTAATGCTTTGTTTTTGTTCATCCACCGCCAGCAGCGTACGCACAATCTCCATCTCCGTGCCGTCCAGGTTTTTCATAGACAGGCTCAAAGGGAACAACAAACCTGTACCAGGCAGGCCAGCGGCCTGTTCGCCCAAATATTCTTTATATAGCAGCAGGGCCGGCTTGCCATCCAGCTCGTATAAAATATTACCTGTCGATTTAGTGATTAAACGTTTGGAACCAAAGGTGTCCCAGCCGCCCAAAGAACCGTAGCCGATTTTAAGGCTGGAGCTGTAAAAAGCCACAATAATAATTTTGCCCTGCTCAGCGGGTTTGTTTAAACCCAAAAAGGTATTTTTAAAATCACTGCCATCCCCCACCAACCCGCCGGTAACCGAAACGCTGGCCGGCAAATTTTTTAGCAGGCCGTGCACCAGTTCGGTGCCGTTGACTTTTAAGCCGTCTGAAAAAACTATTACGTGCGCCAAATTTTTCTCGGGTAAATCTTTAGTCAGCCGCTCGCCGGCGGCAAAACTTTCAGCGCTCGCGGCAATTTCCGTTTCTTTAAAAACCAGGGAAGTTTTTTCAAAATATATCGCGGTAACTGCCAAAGTCCCGTCATTTACCTCGTCATTTAAAATCTCGCCGGCTGTAGTGGCGCTTAAAACATTGGACTTTGGGTAAAAATTTTTAATTTCGTCAAAATATTTGCCTTCTTTTATTTTTTCTGTGCCGCCAAACACCAAAACCAGCTGGGGAGGCTGGCTAAATCCCGCGCTGCTTAAATTCTGCCATCCCTGTTCGGCCGTCCATTTTTTTTGTTCGATTTTCATGTTGATTTAATTTTAATTTTTTAGTTTCAAAATTTATTTTAAGACAGCTCCTGCCTAATTCTGCCTTAAGTTCGGCGACATTCCGCGGCATCAAATCAATTCAATAAAAATTTTGGACCAGTTTCACAATTTCCGCAATCGGGGTCTCACTTTTTACCAAATACTCTTTGGCGCCCAAACCCATGACTTCCTTTTTTGACTCCTCGCGGCCAAGATTGGTAACCACGATGACCGGGGTTAAATCGCGCCGCTTGGACATTTCTGCTAAAACATCAATGCCGCTGATTTTGGGCAGTAAAATGTCCAGCAATACCAAATCATATTTGCTTTTTAACAGCATGTTTAAGGCGCTTTCCCCGTCATAAGCCGCCGCGGTTTCAAAACCGGCACGCGTAAGGGCTTGACGCAATACTTCGTTAAGCGGCCTTTCGTCTTCCACTACTAAAACCTTTTTAACTTTTGGTGTTGTTTCCACTTGCATTTACATAAATCCAGCGCCTGCCTTCGGGGTATTAAACCTCGCAGGAAATTTTTTATTTTTTCGCCGCAGCAGAGCTGCGGGATTTTTAAGAAGCTGCTTGGATAAAAATTATGTCTCTAAAGCTCTGTTATATTACATGCATTATAACACGAACTTTCGTTTCCTGGGAAGTCCAGTCCCCTGTCCCGAGTGACTGTCCCGAGTGACAGTGCAAAACTGCATAAATATGCTATAATGAAAGAAATTTGCGAGAGGGTGATAATAAAACCAAATCAAAAATACCCTTTGGGTGCTTTAAAATTTCTTTGGTAGCGCGAGACGGGGCGTACCTCGAACTTGGAAGCTTCTTTTGTCAAAAATTTTGCCAGTTCTCCAGCGCAAACAAGAGTCGCAACTTGACACCGCGGCCTGAACCTCAACTGTCATTGTCCGTCATGCATGTGAAAACAAAATTTGCATGGCGGCTTTGACAGTGGCCAAAGGCAGCGTAGCAGATAGGATGATTTTGCAAAGGAGGGAAAAGGAGGCGAAGGCACTCGGTTTTTCACTGATCTGTGGATAGCTCTACGGACCCGGTGCGCGAATTATTCGCCCCGCTGTTTTGTCTTAGCCAGCTTTGCGGCTTCCTTGTGCAGCGAGGCTATGAACTCTGCATGCGTATCAAACGGACCAAAGGTGCGGCCAGCTTTGAAGTCTTCTTCGGACTTAGCCAGGCGCGCATCAATAATCAAACGTTGAGCTGGGGTGTATTCATCGTCGGCAGTCGGGAACTCCGAACGGTCGAGGATCAGCTTTGGGGTTTTAAGTTTTCGTGCTCGATGCACCATAAAATTAGTACGCATCTTTCCGGTCACGGAAAGAGTCCAACACCACGTCGTTGCCCACGATATCGTAGCGCAGCCGGTAATCTCCTGAACGGATTCGCCACTGACCTTCTCCGGGTTTTACCCCTGCGAGCTTTTTGATTCGGTACCTGCGATGGTGATTGTATGGGTCTTCTTCCAAAATGCTGATCAAATTTTCCACCACATCGGCTAACTCTGAATTACGTGAAGTCAATTTACGGACTTCACGCTCACATTTAGGAGTAATGACGACACGGAATTGTCCGGACATGGAATTTCGGAATTACTTTTTCTTAGTTGCACGAAGCTCCGCGAGGAAATCACGTGCCGGTCGGGCTTTGCCTTTGCGGTATTGCTCAAAGCTCTGGCGGATGTGCTTTTTGAGTTTTGGGCTTTGTAATTCCAGGTAGTCTTCAAATTCGTCAATATCCATGATTCCGATGACGGGGATACC
>JAHFJK010000026.1 GCA_023245915.1 Candidatus Doudnabacteria bacterium
TCGCAAGTATCAAATCCCCGGTCATAGCCGAGGACGTGTTTTCAAAGTGCCAATCCACCGTAGCCCCAAGGGCGAAGGTGGAAACTTTTTCTCCTCTGAACCAGCCTCGTTTTTGAGACTGGCTCGGAAGTGAAGGCGTCAGATGGTGCATAATTCTGACGCCTATTGTAGTCTACTTTGGAAGGCGGATAAGCCCGCCGATGTTTCTTAGTGGACCGTTTGGTAGCCGCCAGTCTTCCTAACGAGTTTACCACGGATGTAACAGATATCTATAAATGTTACTACACCTTCGACAAAATTCCACCCTACCCCTGCTTGGGGGATATCTCGTGGAAAATTTTTTTCAGTGATGACCGTAACTTCGTCCTCGGTCACACCGGTCAGATCAAGCAAGCCAGGACGGTCAGTCACCTCACGGCTCGGAGTCCTCATATACGCCGCCTCGAAAGTGATCTTTTTTTTTGTCAGATCGGTAGATCTGACCGCTTCCAGCACCTGATCCAAGAAACAATAATATTCGCTGTATCTCATCTTTTTATCCATTGTGGCTCTCTGTAATCTGCCATTGGCTTTCGCCTTTGGTCAGTGTCTAGCCACCAATCCGCTATATCGCGTCAGGAGAAATTGACCTCCTTGTCTTTTTATAGTGCGCTCTTTGATAATCATTTATCAGAGAGAATTGTATAGAGGTATTATATATTTGAGAAGTTTGAAAGGGCGTAAATCCTGTATTTATCCCTTATCTTCCCAAATCCTTGCCCCGTAGTGTGAACCAAACAGGTTCTACCACAAGGGTCCTCTACACAATCCTATCCCCGACATCGCTAAAACTTCGTCGGGCACTGTAATTAAGAAGCTCTCCGTTCCGCCTCCGCCAAGGCTATGGCGGATCTGCGAGAGGAGAGCTTCTAAAACAATTGTAAAAATCAATTATTACTGTATATATCTTTAAGCCTTTCTCCTCAAAAAAGCAAAAAGAAACAATTCACAACTTTGACCTTATATTATACATTAAAAGTTTTATTTTGTCAATATTAAACACCATTTTAACCTTTATTTAAGCCAAAAAATATTTTAATCCTTTCAAGCGCCTGTCATTCCGGAAATCTTGAGTGCTACCGAAAGATTATCAGGAATCCAGAATAATAGCATAAAAGTATCTGGATCCCGGACATTTTTTACAGCCCTAAAAAATTCCGGGATGACAACAAACTCCAGAGAAATCTATTTTATAGATTGTTTCGGATGCTACTGCAATGACAAACTGCTACTTGGTAAACAAATCTAAATACTTATGGTAAACAAAACGCTTACTAAACTTAACATCCCTAATGTAGATGTATAGTGGTGCTACTCTAAATTCAACTAATCGATAATCCAAAACTTATTATAAATAAGCCAAAATCATCATTTCTTAGATACTACAACTAGAGTAGCACCACTATATCATTTCGTTAATTGCCATATTTTTTCTCCAAATTAGGGCAGAATGAATAACCTCTCCCCGCATCAAGCGCGGAGCAAGCTCTAGTCCTCCCCATCAAGGGGAGGGAATAAACTTCAGGCTGGCCCACAAATAGCGGGCGGCGGTTGTGCGGTGGGGACGCCAGGATTCTACCAAGCGATGGTACTTTTTTGGATAATGATGTGGTTCGATTTTGTACCATTTTTTTATAGCCTTTTTCAAACCCAAATCTCCATGTGAAAAAACATCTGGCCGAGCTAAAGAGAACATTAAAAACATTTCCGCACTCCAGCGGCCAATGCCTTTTAGTTTGGTTAGGCTGACAATAATTTCTTCGTCTGTCATTTGTCCGAATTGGTTAAAATCGATTTGCTTTTTTATAATAGCTTTGGCTATGCCTTTAATATAGCTGATTTTCTGCATCGAAAGTCCTGCTTTACGCAGTGTTGCTGATGGTTTTTTTAAAACTTCCTCGGGTTTTGGAAATTTTTTGCCCCTTCGACCCATTCGACTTCGCTCAGGGCCTTTGGCAAAAAGCGCGACAAATCTTTTCTCGATTGTGTCCGCTGCCTTAGTAGAAAGCTGCTGGTTAATTATGGCAACACACAAAGCTTCAAAATAGCGATTGTGGGGTTTGCTCTCTTCCAATTTAACGCGGCTGATAATTCCAGCCAGAACTTTATCCTTTTTTAAATGGAGATGGGGGTTCATACATTAGGCTTTTTCTTAAAGACTATTTTCCAGACTAAATAGCTGGTCAGCCAGCCGGCCAAAATCAAAACCAAAAACCAGCCGGAAAGTTTGCTAATGTATTCCCAATTACTGCCAAAAATGTAGCCCAGAATGCAAAAACAGCTGACTTCCGTCAACTCTCCCAGGCTTTCAAAAAGCAAATACCGACCGTAAGGCAGTCGGCTAATGCCTGAAACCACATTGACCGCTGGGGCAATGGAAGTAAAAAAGCGGGTGAAAAAAATTGCCGGAATCGGGTGAGCGTCCAGGCTTGCTCTGGCCGCCTCAAGCCTTGAGTCAGGAAAAAATTTTCCCAAACGCAGTTTATTTAAAATCCTGATTCCGTAAAACCTGACCAGCCAATAACCGGCGTTGTCGCCCGCAATGTTTCCAGCCAGACCAATTACCCAGACCCAATAAGCATTAAAATAGCCTTGCGTGGCAAAAGCGATCGCGGCCATAAGCACGCTGCCTGAAGGCAAAGGCAAAGCTATAGCGCCCAAAAAAGTTATGACGAAAATCGCCAGATACTTGTAAACCAAAACCTCGGAAAGCAAGTAGGTAAGGACATTGTTCATGGAGCTAATTGTTAGCCGAATGAGCCTTAATTGCAGCAATAGTTGCCTGTAAAATTTCAGCACTATCCTGTTTTTGCCGTTTGGCTAGTGAAACAATAGATACATCAGGATATCTTTTGTCTGTTATCTTTAATTCATTTTTTAAATACTCCGGCGGCAAGTTGAAAATTAGGTTAATGTATTTAAAAGTCATCCAGCCTGAAATTTTATTGGCGTCAAATTCGACCACTCCTCTTTGAAGGTGGCGAACATGCTGCCGGCGCAAATATCCGCCCTGGTTGAAAGTTTGAAATTCCACAATCAAAGCCCACAAGGAATAAGCCAGCACCGCTGTTGTCAAAATTAAAACCGCCGACAAAAAAGCGCGCTGAAATTTTGGATTTTTTAAGAATTGCGGCATAATTATTTTATCAAATTAGCAAACTTTTTTCTGAATTTTTCCAGTTTTGGATCAATGACCAACTGGCAATAAGGGTTGCCGGGATTATTCTTATAGTAATCGCGATGGTAATCCTCCGCCGGGTAAAATTGCTCAAGGGGTTGGACCTGGGTAACTATGGGCGATGAAAATTCTTTTTGGGCATCGTTAATGAATTCTTCTGCCTGCTTTTTTTGCTCCGGCGTCAAATAAAATATTGCGGAGCGGTATTGCTCGCCGACATCGTTTCCCTGGCGGTTCATTGTAGTTGGATTGTGCGTGGAAAAAAGCACGTTGAGCAAATCTGTAAATTTAATTACCACCGGATCAAATTCTATTTTAGCAACCTCGGCATGGCCAGTTGTTCCGCTGGAAACCTGCTCGTAGGTTGGATTTTCCACATGCCCGCCAGCGTATCCAGGCAAGACTGATGATACGCTTTTTAAATTTTGGAATACTGCTTCCACGCACCAAAAACATCCCGCTCCAAAGACTGCTGTTTCCATAATATTTCTCCAATGTCATCTCGCAATCGCGATCTAAGGACTGTCAGAGCGCGATATGTGGGATCCAGTTTCCAGTTTTCTGAAAGGTCCTTAGTTTATGGATTCCGGATATTTTTGCAAGACGAACCAGATTTCAAAAATTCCGGAATGACAAGTTAATAATTATTTTTTTCCATCGATACTTTTTCATATCAATCTTAAAATCTTTGGTAACTTTTATTCCATCCTTAATCAACAACTCCCGTTGCGACTCTTTTGTTGCTGTCCAGTTACCCTTTATACTAATTATACCGTGATTGTTGATGACTCGCCACCACGGGAAAATTGTTCCTGCGAAATCAATATTACGCAAAATGCCTCCTACTTGTCTTGCAGCTTTGGGCGAACCTGCCGCAGCCGCGACTTGTCCGTAGCTCGCCACCTTGCCTTTAGGAATTTTTTTTACAAAATCAATAACTTTTTTCTTAAACATTTTTGTCATTCCGCCTGCCTGCCTGCCGGCAGGGAAAATTTACATTGCTATTAAATTTCTCTTTAACTAATTTACGGGATGGGATTATTAACATGACGTAATTCCGACCGCAAGACTTTATAATCCGGCATGGTTTGCGAAACTAATTCCCAAAAACTTCTGTTATGGTTAAATTCCTTTAAATGGCACAGCTCATGCACAACTAAGTAATCTACAAGCCTATGAGGCAAATCAACAATTTTGTAATTAAAATTTAAATTACCCTTTTTTGAACAGCTGCCCCAGCGGGATTTTTGGTTTTTGATGTTGATTTTATTAAAAGCAAAGTTATATAGCTTATTCCACTGTTCGATTTTTTCCAAAGCCAATTGTTTCGCCTGATTTTTAAATTTTTTATAATCCCTGCGGCCGGACCTGTAAGGCGCAAAGTGTCTGTATGGTTTAAACCTCTCCAAAGTTTTCGTAACCCAAGAAAATTTGGACTTAATAAACTCTTCGGCGCTATCGGCGGAAAATCCCAAGGGCAAAGTGACTACCACTGCCGAATCGCAGTATATGGCTATGCGCATTCTTTTCGCCCGTCTGCTGACCCGCACGGAATATGCAATATTTTTATTTTGGAAAATCACAGCTTAAATTTAGATTTTATTTTATCCCAAATTGCGATTCTAATGCCCAGCAATTCCAATCCAACAAAAATCAGCCACGCGCCAGGCGTTAAAGGCGTAATTAAGGCAAGGAAGCCAAGAATTATCAAAACCACCCCGATTACTTTTTTGCCGCGGGGATATTTTTGTGATATTTTATTATACAAAACTTTCCAACTTTCCATAACATCAAAATTATAACATGACTAAGGCTTTTGCTCATAGGATGATAAAATGATAAAATGATTTTATGAATGTTATTTGCTTTGGCCAGCAACCCTGCGGATTTTTGCCTAAAGGCTTTTTGATTGCCAAGATTAATACCGCGAGAAAACTGCAAAAAGAGATCGGCGGAAAGATTGTTTTTTTCTACCACGACAGCGATGCTGACTACAGGGAGACAATTACGATTTTACGCGATTTAAAAACCGGCGATGAAGTTCGTCTAAATTTTACGCAGGAAAACAAACTGCAAAAAAAATATTCGCCTCTGTATTTAAAACGAATTCCTAAAGGTTGGGAGGATGAGATTGTAAAACAGCTGCCCAGATTCGTAGATAAGGCTCTCGTCGAAATTTTCAAATCAGTCAATGAAAAATTCGTTGCTGATTTTTGTCTGCAGATGTATCTAAAAATGGACCTGCTGGATGGAATTAAAATAGTTCGATCTTCTGATAAAAATTTTCGGCAAAAGGCGATTGATATCAGCGACGGTTTTGCCGATGTTGAGTACCGGGGCGAGGTCGTGCGCGCGAAAATAGAACCTGATCGACTAAGCCTGCATGAGGGTGGTGGCCGCTACACTTATCTGCACAAACCTGATAAAATAGAAAAATCCCAAATCTCCGCAGCAGCCAGCAAAAGACTAGCTTGGATGCAATCGGTAATTAATTGCATTCATTATATTTACGGCGAAGGCGAAAAAGAATATTTAAAGTTCCATGATTTTCCTAATCTAAAATTCATCGAACGCGAAAAAATAGACAACCCGGACTTTGCCTGGCTTCCCGCTTAAATCTTTAATCAGTAATCTTTAATCTTTTATGAAGATCCTCGCAATCGGCGCTCATCCCGACGACGTGGAATTCGGCTGCGCTCCCCTATTAATTAAAGAAGTCCAAAAAGGCAACCAGGTAAAAATTCTGGCGCTTTCGCGCGGCGAAGCCGGCAGTACTGGCACGCCTGAACAGCGGGAAAAAGAATCGCGCGCAGCCGCAAAAATAATTGGGGCGGAAATTGAATTTTTGGAAATGGGCGGGGACAGCCATTTAGACTACAAAGCTGAAAACAGCATTCTGCTGGCCAGACACTTCCGTGACTTCAAGCCAAATATTCTTTTAGCGCCCGACATTAACGAAAACCAGCATCCGGACCACGCGACAGCAGGAAAGCTGGCGCGCGACGCTGCGCGTATCGCCCGCTACGGCGGTTTGGCAGAGCTTAAAGACTTGCCTATTCACAAAATCGACAGCCTATATTATTATTTTATCACCCAATTTTTTGGCAGTTCGCCGGATATAATTATTGATGTTTCCGATGTTCACGACAAGTGGGAAAAAGCCATGCAGGCACATCACAGCCAAATAAAACACAAAAATTATTTGGAAATGATAACTTCCTGGTCCAAAGCCCTTGGTTCGGCGATTGGTGTTGATCATGCTATCGGGCTTAAAACCAATGAACCTATCAGGTTAAATAATCTCTCCGACCTTACTCTTTCAGCAAGAAACTATTAACATGCTTGACAACAAGCTAAATATCGGCATTGTCTGCTACCCCTCCATAGGCGGCAGCGGCATTGTGGCCACACAGCTTGGCGACAAGCTGGCAAGTTTAGGACACAATGTCCACTTTATAAGCTACGACCCGCCATTTAGACTGAACTTGAAAAAGCCCGGCATTTTTTTTCATGAAGTGACTATAAAAGAATATAGCCTGTTTCCCTATCCCGATTACACCTTGCCGCTTTCGGTAAAGATGGTTGAGGTGGCGCAAAAATACAAGCTGGATATTTTGCATGTACACTACGCCGTGCCCCACGCCACAGCCGCACTGCTCGCCAAAGACATAGCCAACAAAGAAAAAATCCAATTTCCCCACGTCATAACAACTTTACATGGGACGGACATTACCCTGCTTGCGCGCGACAAAAATTTAATGCCGGTAATTAAATACGCGGTTGAATTTTCCTGTGGAGTCACGGCAGTCTCGCAAGCGCTAAAGACGGAAACACTTTCCGTCCTAAAAATTAACAAGGGGATTACTGTTATACCCAATTTCTACGACCCCGATCCCGTTTGCCCTTCACGTTCAGAAATTCGAAAAAAAATAAAAATAAAATACACGGATTTTCTGGCAATTCATCTTTCCAACCTGCGGCCGGTAAAACGCATTGGCGATTTACTGAAAATAATGGCCAAATTAAAAAAACATCCTCACATAAAATTGCTGATTTTAGCCGGCGGGGACTTTAAGTCTTTTAAACCAACTGTAAAAAAGTTAGGCCTGCAAAATAAAATTTTTGTCAGAGCGAATGTTTTGGATGTGGAAAACTATATTCAAGCCGCAGATGTCGGCCTCTACACTTCCGGAGAAGAGAGCTTTGGCATGGGGATTTTAGAAACCATGGCTCACGGCGTGCCCGTGCTTTCAACAGATGTCGGCGGCATTCCTGAATTTATGCAAAACGGCAAAACCGGGTATTTGTTTAAAGTTGCTGATGTGAATGGAATGACAAAAAAACTTTTAGAACTATCAAATGATGAAAAATTGGTAATTAAATTAGGGCAACGGGCAAAGCTTAGAGCTGCTGAATTTTCAGGCGAAATGATAGTAAACAAATATTTGGACTACTATTTCAATATAGTACGCGAGTGCCACGGAATAAAAAAACAACAAAAACCTAAATAAATTTAACTTGTCAAGTTTAGCATGTATATCCATGTTAATATTGACAAGTTATCTTTTCCACTCTACCAATTTTCCGGTCTCAATTTCTACTTTATCCGCTTTCCTAAGATTGCGGATTTGTTTTTTGGAAAGTATTTTATAATGTTTGATTTCGTCAAGATGTTCGGGAATTTCAAAAAGCTTGGCTGATGATGTGCGCCAATTCAGTTTATTGAAATACGACAAATCAAACAGCTTTGAATACTCTCTCAAAGTTTTCTTGCCCTGGTCGTCAAAATATTCGTGAAAAAAAGACAGTGCCAGCTCGCGAATGGTTTTGTAAACCGGTTCACGGTAACGCAAGACTGCGTGGTTGGTTTTGCTTATGGCGCCAAAGCAGCCAAATTGCTTAAAAACCGCGATTACGTGGTCAAAATCATGGAAGGCTGATCTTAAATCTAATACCAGCGGCCGCGCCCCGGCAAATTCCAAGACCGCGGCCGCAAACATTGCCCCTTCCATGCAATGAGCAGTTTTGGTTTTTATTACAAAACGAGGTGACATACATGTCTCCCCATTTTTTTCAAAATTTATTTTAAGGCTATTTAAATAATCCTGAATTTTCTTTGGCGAATTCAGTTTCTTAAACAATTTTATTTCTGCTTGATTGTAAAATAAATTTGTCATGCTGAATTTATTTCAGCATCCAAAAAATGGATTCTAAAATAAATTCGGGATGACATCGCTATTTTTTTACCTCGTGTCCTCCAAATTGTTTTCTAAGCAAGGCGACGATCTTGTTTGAAAATTTTTGCTGGTTTTGTGCTTGCGAAGATTCTTTCCGCACATTCAATGCATCTTCAATTACACAAACATCCACGCCCAACTCTTTTGCAGTGTTAACAGTCCATTCCCCTTCTCCGCTTGCCAAAATTTCACCTTTAGTTGCATCTATATCTTCTTTTTCAAAAATATCTTTCATTAAATCAATTAGCCATGACCTGACGACAGTTCCTTGCTGATATATCTTAGTAACTTGCTTCAGATCAAGCTTAAAATCAGACGCCTGCAAAACGCCATAACCTTCCCCTATGGCTTCCATCATGCCGTATTCAATGCCATTGTGAACCATTTTTACAAAATGCCCGGCCCCATTTTCACCCACAAGTCCGTAATTGTCACCAGATGATAATGTTTTTATAATCGGCTCTATTTTTGACCACTGCTCCTTCGGCCCGCCAACCATAAGCGAAAAACCATTTTCCAAGCCCCAAATTCCACCGCTAGTTCCGCAGTCAAAAAAATGAATGTTGCGCGCGCGCAGTAAATTCGCGTGTTTAATGGAATCTTTATAAAAAGAATTGCCGCCATCTATTACAATGTCTCCAGCCTTCAAATAAAGCTTTAAGCCTTGTTCGCCAAAAATAAAATCATACACAATCTCGTGTGGCAGCATAATCCAAAACACTCTTGGGCTTTCCGTCATCGATTCCACCAGATCTTTGACCTCAGCAAAAGTTTTTACCCCCCCTGTTTCAGCTTGCTGCCGATGTTCAGGCGAGCGATTCCAACCAAGAACATTAAAATTATTTTTGGCTAGCCTTCTAGCAATCTGCCCGCCCATCCTACCTAATCCAAATATTCCTATCTGCATAATAATAAAAGTTAATTGTCATTTACTCCACCACCCTCTGCTTTATGTGTTCTGCCTTAGGCAAAGCTTTGTCGGCTTGATTAGCAGATAACACCCTTGAAAAATCATTGGGTACTCTCCAACTATTATACACAGCTAAAGAAGGATAAGGGTAGAGGGTAGAGCTATGCAGCCAGTAGATAGTCCCAGAAAGGTTAATGTCTACGCCTTCAGGATGCTGGCTTTGAGGGTTATCGAGGTTACTGCCAACAGACAGACGATTTAGCTCCGGGGCAGTAATGATTAGGACTTGATTGAACTTAAAACCTAAACCAAGAAACACGGACTGGGAGGTAAAGCCTCTTCTCTGGTTGTTGCTGATTAACCAGACAGTCTTATCTGTGGAGGTTTTGGCTAATATACCATCACTTGGAGAGAGTAAGTCCCCTTCTGGTAAGGCTAGATCTGCTGCTGTGGCAGGTTTGCCCATAGCCAGGGTTAAGCCATAGGAAGTTAACATTCCTGGGTTGGTTATGCCATGCCTTACTCCATCTATAATTAAATAGTAGGTGCCATTGGCATTGATGAGTTTGAGGGCTTGCCCTGAACCGGAGCCAACAGGCGACTGGTTCAGGGGTGAGGGTTCTGGGGCTGGCGATGGATTTAGGGTTATTGGTGTTGGCGATGGAGCAGGAGTTGGAGAAGATCCGCCAGCTGGTGGAGGAGTGGGAGAGGGAGTTGGGTTTGGCGCTGGGCTTGGAGCAGGAGTTAGTTGAGGATTTGGGGAAGGTGAGGGAGAAGGTGGAGGGGCAATAACCACAGAAGCTCCACTAACTAGAGGGTGAGGGTATTGGTAGGGAGTGTAGTAGAGAGACCATTGGTTAGTAGAGGCGCATTTATATGCGCGGCCGTCGGGTCCAGGATTCGCCAGCCACCACTCACCTTCGTCTGTGGCCCAGTACACCACGCCGGTTTTGCAGGTTACTGGTCTATTTGCAGCCAGACCAACACCTACACCAGAGGAACCATCAAAATTTACGGAAAGCTTGTGATTGTAGAAGTGCTCGTTCTCCCTGCAAGACCCACAAGTCGAAGTCGTCAAAAAATCTATGTCCAACCCATTATTCGTGTTGAGCCACTCGTATGATGGAAAAGCAACCTGGTTGTTCCATCCCTGGGGTAAATTGGGGGGATTTCCAGAAATTAAAGATCCACCACCGCGGCCTATTTCATCAATAGTACCAATGACCAAGTTAATATCAAACGTATCTCCAGCAGAAAAAGATAAGTCAGCACCAAAACCACTGGCAGATATATATGTAATTGTGTCCGCGGTATTGGATGATATGAGCGCGTGACAGTTAACGCCATTGACGCTAGGACTACAAGACGACGTTTTGCGAATGGTGTACTTTGTCCACTGATTTGCAGTCCATCCCGGACTAGGAAACACTTTCACTTGTCTAGCGATTGGAATACTATTAACGGCGTGACTTTCAAACGGATTCCGCTGATCATTAGTATCCCATACAGAAGTCCCATCTGCAGCCCCAAATGCAGCGAAATATGCAGTCTGCCTCTCATTGTTCAGTCTCGCAACCCCTGCAGTAGATAACAAATTGACCCCGCTGTTGCCCCAAACCAGGCTTGACCCAGAACGCGTACTGGTCATCACATTATTGAGGTTGCTGTAGTCGTAGTTGTTTTTGTACGCTTCCAAAGCACGCCCACCACGAATGCGCCCCCCGCTTTCCGTCCCGTGAACTTCAAAATGACAACGTGTAGCAGTATTGAACCGAAAAACCACTCTAGCTCCGTGCTGACCGTCACTGCACGCATAATTTGTACCAGCGTCATAAGTAAAACTATTATCCTCCACGAAAAGAAACGCTGAACTGCCCCACGTTACACCGTCGAACCAAGATTGATCTCCAAAGTCTCCTGCTCCGTTCCAGTTTGAATCGTGTACATCGATTGGAGTGCGGCTAGGCTTCGACAGGAAACTGTTGTGATCTATAACACCCACCATTGTATCGGGACGTAGCATAACGCCATTCAGATGATCGAACTTGTTATGGTCCACTCGGACGATTGTCGTCCCTGTGTTGACGCATTCCAAGCGGATGATGGCATTGGATTCCTGCGCAGCACGTCCACCGTCCTGGAACTCGATTCCGGTCAGACGGTGAACGGCATTCGCTTGGCAGATCCAACGAATCAGGGCACTAGTTGGGCCAGTATTACTGATTGGCATGCCGTCCTTAATAATGGTGCTGCCGACCCCGGAACCTTGGAGCGTGATGCCCTTTGTGATGGTCAGCTGCGTTGTCCAGGTGCAGGCGCCGGCGGGGATCGTTACTGTGTCGCCGCTTGAAGCAGAATTAATCGCCGCCTGCACATCAGTCTGAGAACAAGAAGCGGCGGTAATAGAATTGCTCGAGGATATGGTTTGCGGAGTTGGCGAAGGCGAGGGAGGAGGAGCGGGCGTTGGGGTGGGAGCAGGAGGTGGGGGTGGGGGTGCCGGAGGGGGTGATCCGCCTGGGGCGGACGAACCATCATTGTAGATATCAAGAACTTCCTGGGCAGAGAGGGCTCGGTTGTAGAGGCGGACTTCATCAATGAGGCCGTTGAACCTGGTAGCATTCTGGGCACCCACAAAAAAACCTGCGGATGTGGGGTTGGGAGCCAAAGACGGGGCAGATTTGTCAAAAACGCCGTTCAAATAGAGCATGGCGTTTGTTCCATCAAAAACACCAACCACGTGAATCCAAGTTCCTTCCGGAAAGGAGCCATTACTTGAAATAGTGGTTGAATTGATTGTTAGACTAACCTTTCTTATCCCATTGCTGCCATTGTAAAAAGTAGACAAATAGTAACCATTGCCGCCGGTATGTTTGCCGGCAATGCCGACGTTGTTTTCAGGAATGTTGTGTTTTACCCAAGCAGACAAAGTAAAAGTTGGTGGGGCATTATTGCTATTACCCATGGAAACATAATCATTGCTCCCATCAAAACTTAATGCTCCACTCCCCACCTTCCCATCTGTCCATGTCGGACCATTCACCAGTGTTCCATTATTCCCGCTGCCTGATGAATCGCTAGCCGTAGTTCCACTGCCCTCATCAAAATTCCAGTAGCCTACCAGACCATTAGTGGTTGCTCCCAGTACCTGTCCTTTCCCTTCGACAAGCTCAGAGCCTTTAGGATTATCATAACCCTGAAGTATTTCCTGCATGGTAAGGGCGTAGGCAAAAGAGAAAAAAGAAGAAAAAACCAAACTTAAAATAAGCAAACAAACAAATTTTTGTTTTGCCTTCATGGTCAATTTAATTTTGTCAATCTTGTTCAATTTTATTTAATTTTGACCAATTACTTTGCCCACCACTTTTTTGTATCTTTTTTCATGAATTCTTCGGATTCTTTTGGCCCATTGCTGCCAGACTTGTAAAAACGCAACGGCAATTTTTTAAATAAAGAACTTTCCGTAATTGAATCCACGAACTTCCAGGCAGCCTCTATTTCGTCACTGCGGATAAACAAACGCTGGTCGCCTTCCATAAAATCCAGGAGCAAGCGCTCATAGGCTCCCGGAATTTCACCTTTAAAAGCCATCTCATAGCTAAAATCTAAATTTCCATGATGTAGTTTAATGCCAAATCCAGGAATTTTATTGTTTATTAGTAAATGCACGCTTTCATTTGGTTGGATTTGCAAGGTCAAAACATTAGCGGCACAGCCGTCAAACAAACAACGGATAGGCTCCCGGAAATGGATGGATATTTGCGTCAGCTTTTTTGACAGTCTTTTGCCCGTACGCAAATAAAAGGGCACCCCCCGCCAGCGGGGCAAATTCACATACATTTTTAAGGCAAAAAAAGTTTCGGTTTTGCTTTTGCCCCCGGCTTCTTTAGCGTAACTTTCATACTGGCCTTTTATAAGCCGCAAAGGCAATTTTTCCGCGGTTAAAGTTTCCAGGGCCTGCAAAACTTTTAACTTTTCATTGCGGATAAATTCAGCGGTCAAATTGTACGGCTCGTCCATGGCAATTAAGGCCAACATTTGCAAAATATGGTTTTGCAAAAAATCCTTAATTGCCCCGGTGCGGTCATAAAAATTTATCCTGCCACCCACCCCGTCTTTTTCCAAAACCGAAATTTCTACATGGTCAATAAACCGGTTATTCCACAAAGGTTCAAACAGGCTGTTGGCAAACCTTAGCACCATTAAATTTTGAACGGTTTCTTTGCCCGCGTAATGGTCAATTCTATAAATTTGCTCTTCCTGGAAAAACGACAACAGCAGCTTATTTAAACTTTGGGCCGATTTTAAATTGGAGCCAAACGGCTTTTCCACTAAAACCCGGACTTTCCTTTCGTGAGCCTGACAGGCTATTAACAAACCGGCCTGTTTTAAGATTGTGGTAAGAGACTCAAACTGCTGCGGATTGGTGGCAAAATAAAACAGGCGATTGTAACAGACATGTTGTGGCCGGTCCTGGTCTGACAAAATTTTGGTCAGGTTTTTAAAATCTTTAATTTCCTTAAAATTACCCTGATAATAAATTAAATACTTTAAAAATTGCCGCTTTTTAGCTCCGGACAATTTTTTAATAACATGAGATTTTTTTAAAATAAAATCCAGGTAACTTTTAGCCTCCAGCGGCCTCCTGCCAACGCATACTAGCTTAAAAGTTTTTGGAAGCAGATTATGCTCGTCCATGTGCAAGAGCGCGGGAATTAAGTAGTCGGCGGACAAATCTCCGGTGGCGCCAAAAATAGTTAAAATAGTCGGCGGCAAGCTTTGGCCGTATTTTAGATGATGAAAATCGTACTTGGACATGCATTTATTTTACCATAATTTATTGAGAAAAACTATGATATAATTATCATAAGTGCAGACCAAGGAAAAATATCCTTCGACTTTATGGAGAAGATATTTTTCTTTCTCTGCCCAAACAACAGGCTCTCCACAAGGTCGAGCGCTATTGTTTGGCAAATCGAAACCATTAGATTTTTTACAATGTCTTCTTCAGAACATCAAAATCGCTCAATAGCCAAAACTTTGGCTTTTCATATTTTAATTATTGCCGCGGATTGGATTGTGGTTTATTTTTTTACCCGCAAAGCTTCCACTACTTTAGATATTGTCATTCTAACTAATCTTATAAGCGGCTTACTCTATTTTGTCCACGAACGC
>JAHFJK010000075.1 GCA_023245915.1 Candidatus Doudnabacteria bacterium
TTAAAGACAATAATTTTATAGCCCATAAAATTCCAAAATAGCGATACGCCTGTGGCGCAGGCTAAAGCAATATTTTGGTCCAAATCGGAGCGGGTAAAATGAATGTAATTGGAAAGATTGCCGCTAAGCGTGGAATTAATTAAAAAACCAATGCCCGTGATTGTGAAAAAAATTACGAACGAATGCCCCTGGTGATCCCAGTCAGAAAGATAAAAACCAAAGCGCTTCCATAGCACCGTTTCAAAAATTAAATAGACCACTAAAATAATTAAATAAAAAAATGCAGGAGCGAAATTTTTGGAAGCAACAGCAATCAGCAAGAGTGTGCACCCCCCTAAAATACCAACCAAAAACAAACGGCGAAAATTTTTCCACAAGTCTACGCCGATTTCACTGCCAAAAGTCCAGGTTCTATTCCATAAATAACTTTGTATGACCGCGCAAACAAACCCGGCACCTGTTATAACCCCAAATTTCCAGCCTTGAGAAATACCTAAAAATTTCGAAATGGTATTTACAATTAAAAAATGTAAGCCGGTATTAAGCAAACCAATGCAGCCAAAACGCAAAAACTGATAAATCACCGGATTATGCTCTAAAAATCCGGTAATCTTTTGCTGAAAATTGATATTTGATGTTTCTTTATAACTACCCATTAAAACAAATTATTTTTGTCAATTTTGTCATTTATTTAATTTTTGTCATTTCTTACAACTCCTCATCCTCATCCACAATCACCTTGGAATTCCCCATTTCCATATCAGTATGGGCGGAAGCGCCGGCCTTCTTTATAACATTTTCCACGGCTGCCCATTCCGACACTTTTTCCATAGGCACAACAATAGTAACTTCGTCGGCGGCTTCGGCTTTAAAATAAGTCAAGCTGGCCAAAAGCACTTTAAAAGTTTTGCCTTCTGCCAGAACTTTAAAGTCGCCCTTGTCATCCACGAGCAAAACGCCCAGCATTTTCTTGCGCTCCACCGGCCCGATTTGTTTATAAATAAAGCTGCCGTCTTCCGCAATAGTCAATTTTAACACATCGCCTTCCACCAGTTTGGATTTGGAAGCGTAATTAGCCGGCACCGGATACTGTTTTTTGTCCGGGCCAATCATATTCTGCCCGTCGAACACGCCCTCAATAATTTTGCCGCCCTCGGAAACTGTAAGCGTCTGGGCTTTTTCCGAAAGCGCGCTCAAATTGGCCCTGGTAGCCGGCCCACCCATAATCTCGCGCAACATCTGTTTGGCGGATTGGATGTTTTTTTCAGCCGCCTCCACCATCTGGGCGACCAGAGCTAAATTAGAAAATTTATCTTTGTCCATTGGTTTTTGTTTGCTGATTGGAATTAAAGTACACGCTGTACTATATATACGAGAGGCTTGACGATTGTGTTGCAAATCGTGGTGATGATAAACCCGGGCAAAAAGCTATATAAAAAACGCCTTAGATTGTGTTTTTGTTTCTTTTCGCCTACGATTAATAACCTTGAATATTATAGCACAAAACTTTAAACAAGCAACTCCATGCGCTTGTGGATTAAATCATGGTTTGCATATATTTAAGCAGCCTTCTTAGTGTATTTGCCACTCCCGCCTTGATTCTCGAAAATGCCTCCGGTCATCAAATCCTCTACAGGTTTTACTGCCAATCCTTCAAGCATTACTCCTTCGGCAATCGGTACGACTATCAGGTCGTCTGTAAGACCTCCGGCAATCCCCTCAACTGAAAGAGTTTTACCCAAACTTCCTTTCTCCCCGCTGGGTTTTTGATCGCTTGAAGCAGGCTTAGGAGCCTCATGATGTTCATTAGCCATAATTTTAATCAATTCTTTACGCCTATATTTTATCACATCCAACTAATTTTGTCATCTATCTTTTTCGTAATCTTTTTCGTAATCGCTCACTGTCATTGCGATAATGCTTAACTGTCATTGCGATAATGCTTATTTTTGCGCTCGCAAAGGCAGTGGGCATTTACCCGATATCGTAACAGTTCACAAGACAGGGTAGATTAGCATATTTGTTGATATTTTGCAGGCCGAGGGCCTGCGCTACATCGCAAAACATTAACAAAATCAAGATTCCACCCAGAGTTATAAATAGGCACTTTTTTTCATAGCCGACTCTCTGTTATTTGAAATTTGGTATTTGTAATTTGAAATTTTTACAACCCTCTCTCCACATCCGGTAGTGCTTCACTCATCCGTTCAGCTACCTCGCTCGATTCCAATATTTCCTCTTCCACTTCGGCCCTGGGCCGGCCATGTTTTAAGCGCGATAGTTGCCTAATAGCCTTGGCCTGCTCTTCGTTACCGTCGCGCAGAAGCGGATAGGTAGCCATATTAAACGGCTTGCTGGCTGTGCCATTAATCATAAGCTTCAAATAAGCGTTAAACCGGTCAACGTTGACTAAATCAAACTCGTTAAAAGTGGGCTTAAATTCTTTGGCCATAATTTCGCTGTCTTCGGCGCCGATTCTAAAACACACCATAGTGCCGGCGTTGCCAAAAACCGCGTCGCGCAAGTCTTTGCTGCCTGCTCCCTGCGCCCCGGCCTGCTGCTCCAGCTGGCCTAAATATTGGTGGGCGACAATTAGGTTGAGGCGGTATTTTCTGGCTTCAGAAAGGATAGAGGAAAAAGCATCGGTAATAAAATTCTGGAACTCATCCACGTACAAATAAAAATCCGGGCGCTGGTCTTCCTTTACGTCCGCGCGTGACAAAGCCGCCATTTGCAATTTGGACACAATTATCAGTCCCAAAAGTTTGGCATTAATTTCCCCGACTTTGCCTTTGGCCAAATTAATCAACAAAATCTTCTTTTTGTCCATCACCTCTCTAAAATTAAAGGCAGACTTGGGCTGGCCGACAATGTTCCTCATCATGGCATTTTCCACAAAGCGCCCGACTTTGGAAATTAAATAACCCAGCATTTCGCTTTTGTGGAAATCTGAAGTTTTGGCCATTTCTTTTTCCCAAAACAGCCGCACCACCGGATCTTTCAACTTGGAAATTTTGTATTTTTGAAATTCGGTGTCAGTAAAAATCCTGGGGATGTCAGTTATGGTGCCGGGATGCTCTTCGTCCGCCATTAAAGTCAACATGGCGTTGCGCATGTTGTGTTCAAACATTGGGCCGAGCATTGCCGGGTCAGTCACCAATTTGTAAAAAATGGAAATCATTTCCTGAACCGCAAAATCTTTCTGCTCTTCACTGTCCACCTGCAGCATATTCAGCCCCATGGGCCGGTCCATATCAAAAGGTTCAAACAAAATTATATCTTCTGCCCGCTCTTTGGGCACGTGCGGCAAAATGTCTTCTATAAAATCGCCGTGAGGGTCAATAATGCACAGCCCCTCGCCATTTTTAATATCCTGCACCGACATATATTTCATAATTTCGGTTTTTCCTGAACCGGTTCGGCCGATAATGTACATATGACGTCGGCGGTCGTCGCGCTGAATGTATACCGGTGTTTCGATTCCACGATAAATATTCCGGCCCAAAAGTGTCCCTGCCGCGGGCAAATTAATCGGCGGCGGCGCTTTTTTGGAAATTAACCATTTAATGTTTGGCGTTTCAATGTAAGGCGTCGGCAAATGCCAAAGTGAAGCCAGCTCTTCAGTATTTAAAATGCCCTTGGCTCCGTTGTCGCGAAACACCCGAAAAATATAATCTTTTAAAATTTCGTTTTTGTTGAGTTTTTTCGCGTGCAGCCCGTTAAACGGCGGCATATTGTATTGTAAAAATGATGAAAGCAAATTTCGCATATGGACTTTGGCGTTACCCGGGGTAGCTGATGAAGTAACCAAACGTATGTTAACTTTGTAGCCCGGCCGGCTGGCTTTTTCTTCCAGCTTTTTAACAATTTCCTGCTGCATTGGGGTAAGTTGGATTGGCGAAGAATAGCCGGATAAATCTTTATGTCTGTGGGAAGGTTGAAAATTTTTCTGGCCGCCGCCGGATAATATCCTGCTAAATTCTCTCATTGCTCCAACTAAAAACCTGTAAAAATGTCCTCTTTCAATTAATTCCGGATTCTTGCCCTGCTGGATTTCCAGAGCCATGTGCCTGGGCCGGCTTTGCCAGGCTGTGCCGGCGGGGCTAATGACATACTGTATTGCCGCGCCCTCGTTTTCCGAAAGTTTGCTCATGGCATTGGTCAGCGCGTTTAAAGGGTCGGACTCCATAGTCTTATAAGTCCGAAATGGATACACTGACTGTTTGTTTAAGACCAGCTCTTCCACCTCGAGTGTGCCGTCTTTTTGGAAAGGGTTATAGCCTTTGACCTGTTCTATATAGGCGTGGGGATACTGGGCCTGGATTTGCTTTTCCACCAGTTGTTGTAAATGCTTAGGGCAGTTAACATAAAAGGAAATTTTTTTATCTGTGCAGGCAATTTCAAAACTGTAATAATCTTTGCCCAACAGCCAGCCTTTGCTGTGGCCGGACTCTGACAACGTCGTAAACAGTTGCTCGGCAATGCCAATAAGTAATTTCTTTTCTTCTTCAGATTTGGGCCGCTGGTCGTCTTTGTCCGGCGATGTCTCTTTAGGCATCTGGATTTCCAAAAATACCCAATCCTTGATTCTGGGCACCACGTGCCGGCTGTGGTAGCGATGGCGCTTGTAGTAATAAAAAAAGACAGCCGCAAAAACGGCTATCAATGCAATTAAAACTATTATTGCGATTTGCGTCGCGCTTAATTCAAAAGACATTTTTGTTTTGGATTTGGTGTGTCATTCCGGAATTTTTATATTGATGTTAAAAAATATCCGGAATCCATTTTTAAGCCGCTTTTTCCCCTAAATCAATTACCTCGTCTACGAGCTCCGCAACCTTATTGTTTGGAATCTTCACTGCATCAAAGTTTCCGCCTAAGGCTTGGGTTAAAATGGCTTTTGCCTCGAAATTTGAGACTGGCCCGGCTCCGGATTGCTTTTTTTCTAAATCAGCAGGAAACTGAATTACCTTACCACTCCCAGGAGTGGAAAGAGCTAAATCCGACTGTGGATGCATAATAGATTGATCCCCATTTTTATTCCCTAATCCTAATGCAGGAGGAATTAAAACTTCAGCTGGTTTGCCTTTATTAAAAGCTTGCAATTCTTTCTCAATTGCCGCCCTTTGCTCCGGGGTCATATCCCTGATTTTATCTGGAGTAATTTCATTCATACATAAAATATAGTAGAATTATACCATACCTAACTCAACATCTTACACTTTTTCCTTCCTTTTGTCAAACCTTTTTCTCTTTAGTCCACTTTTCTTCTAATTTTCTTACTCCTTCCTCATCAAACCCAAAATGGTGCCCGATTTCGTGCCAGACCACCCGACGCACTAGGGAGGGAATTTTTTCTCCCGATCCCGCAAAGCGCTCAATCGTGCCTTTGTAAATGGTAATTTTGTCAGGCAGGACCGGATTCATTCCGT
>JAHFJK010000076.1 GCA_023245915.1 Candidatus Doudnabacteria bacterium
CTTTAGCTTTCTTTAAATACTCCGCCTGGATTTGCGGGTCATAAAAACCGTTAAGCACATAATTTTTTTCCACGCCAGGAAAATATTTTTCCAAACCCGCGACCAGCGGTTTAAAATACTGATCAAAACGCTTAACGTAAGTAACAACGCCAATGGAATAATCCGAACCCAAAAATTTTAAAATTGGATAAATCATCTTTTCAATAATATCAGCTAAGTTCTTTGTTGACAAATCCTCCTAAAAGGAGCATAATATTAGATCGTACTTACGAGATAGCGCTAAGATATGAACCTTATAAGGAGGGTTCGATGTATAGTTCAGAACATCTGCAGGCTCTTTTGGCAGTGTTGACGGATTTTCCGACAGAAAGATTCGATGCAATTTTCTTGCACGTCCGCTCGCATGGAGACGATGACCAAATCTTTCAGGTCGCTCAAGGCTTACACGCACTCGCAGGAGGGGTCCCTTTCATTCTGTTTACCGGCACAGATGGGCAAAGACTAGGGGGCACTAAGCCGTTCGAAGCTTGGCCCGGAAAAGCTGTTTACACGAAAAAACTTGAAGAGCTGGGAATTGTGGAAGTCCAACACACTAAAGCAGCATACCATACCAGGCAGGAAAACGACTCTTTTCTGGAACGGGCAATACAGTTGAACTGGAAAAGTGCTGTCATTCTCAATGGAGGAATTCAACTGCTGCGCTCGTTTTTGGGACAAATCAAAGTCATGCAGGAGCAGAACTATTGGATGCGAATTTATGCACAATGCCCGCGTCCTTACGATTTGCATAAAATCGTTTCTCCTTCCCAAGGCGGTCAACCCACTCGTCGCATGCAGCAGGTAGAAACAGAGATGAACAACATCTCAAAGTACCAGGCTAGAGGGGATATTGCCAGCTTCAGTGACTTATTCGACTATATGAAGCGACGCCAAACTATTAAATAGACGTCCATGAGGGACGTCAGCCGTGCCAGACTCACAAAGTCTGGCACGGTTTTCTATTTATATTTTTCTTTCAAATACCTGCTTAAAGCATCCTGCCAGGTTGGCATTGGCGCAAATCCTTCTTTTTCAAGCGCCAGATTTTTCAAGATGCTTTTTTTGGGACGATTGACTTTTGTGCCGGATTCTTCAGTAGAAATTGGGGTGATGGGGGCATTGATGCTCATAAGCTCCAAAATTTTTTGCGCAAACTCATACCACGAGCAGCTGCCCTGATTGCTAACATGATATATTCCAAAAGGTGCTGGTTTTTCTATTAGTTCCTTTATTTTCCCGGCGAGATCGAAAGAATAAGTCGGGCTCATAATTTGATCATCCACCACTTTTAAAGCCTTGTCCTCTTTTGCCCTCGCGATTATTGTATCAACAAAATTCATTTTCTGTTTGCCCGCTTGTATCCCAAAAACCGAACTGGTACGAATGAGATAATAATTTACCTGTGATGATTGTATAAGCTTCTCCCCTTTAAGCTTAGACTGGCCATAAGCGCTAAGCGGGTTAGGTTCATCTGCTTCTGTAAACAAAGCTTTATTACCGGCAAAAACATAATCGCTGCTGACATGGACAAAAACCCCTCCGGCATTTGCCGCGGCACTTGCCATATTTCCAACTGCCGATGCGTTGATTGTAAAAGCCAGGTCACTTTGCGTTTCTGCGGCTTCAACCTTATTGTAAGCGGCGGCATTAATAACAAACTCCGGTTTCTCTCGGGTTATTATTTTAAAAACTGAATTAAAATCAGTAATATCCGCCTGAACGCGGCTAAAAGCTTTAACTTGATAGTCGGCCGCTAAAACCGCAGCTAAATCGTGGCCTAATTGACCCTCGCTGCCAAAAATTAAAATCTTTTTTTTCATGAAGCCTGGTTTCTGGATTCCGGATATTTTTGACTGCTGATGATTGCCTGGGTTCAGTCAAAAATTCCGGAATGACATATTGGGATCAATAATAAAGCGCACGGGATTGTTTTTTATAATGGTCCAGAAATTCTTTTTTCTTTTTAATTTTTTTCCACCACTTTTGCTTGATTTTGTACCATCTGACAATATCTTTAAGGGCTGAATCGATATTCCTTTGGGCCTTCCATTTAAGCTGCTTTTCTATTTTAGAGGCGGTCGGCGCGTATCTTAAATCCGCCCCGGGCCGGTCAGACACGCGCTTAATGTGGGTTCTAAAATCTTTGCCCAAAATTTCGCAAATCCGCATAACAATTTCCCTGTTGGAGCGCGCTTCACCCGCCACATTATAAATGCTAAAGTCGCTGGCCTTATGCATGGCCAAATCTATGGCTGAACAAAAGTCCATAACGTGCAGCCACCTGCGCACATGCCGGCCGCTGCCGTGCAGAGGCACCAGCTTGTTTTCCAAAAGGTTGGTGATGGTGAGCGGAATAAGTTTTTCAGGATATTGGAACAGGCCGTAATTGTTGGAACCGCGCAAAATAATTGCCGGCAGTTTGTGGGTCCGTATATAAGACTGCACCAAAAAATCGGCCGCGGCCTTGGATGCGGCGTATGGGTTGGAAGGCCGAAGCTGCGAGTACTCATGGCTTACGCCTTTGCCCACGTCGCCGTAAATTTCATCCGTGGAAATTTGCACGAACCTGGAAATTTTATACTTTTTCGCGAGATCAATTAAAATATGGACGCCCATGACATTAACTTTAATAAAATCCTGCGAGCTAATGATGGAACGGTCGACATGGCTCTCCGCGGCAAAGTTTACGACAACGTCAAATTTGTTCCTGGCAAATAATCTATCCAAAAAATTTTCGTCTCCAATGTCGCCTTTTACAAAAAAATACCTCCTCTGGCTTTTGGGCCTGGCTTTTTCTTTTTTTGTAATGCCGGCCAAATTATCCAAATTACCCGCGTAGGTTAACAGATCATAATTAAAAATACGGCAAGCCGGATATTTTCTATACATGTACCTTACAAAATTTGAGCCTATGAACCCAGCTCCACCTGTAATCAACAGATTTTTGAATTTTCGTTTTATCATATAACTCTTATTCCTTCCACGGGAATGATAAATTTTCCGCCGTTTTGCATATAAGCCTGTTCTTTTTCCAGTATGGGTTTTTCATAATTCCAGGCCAACATTAAAAAATAGTCGGGAAGATGCGCGTGCGCGTAAACGGAATCAACAGTGGGGATATGCATGCCCGGGGTAAAAAGATTCTGCTTGACCGGCAAATCTTCCAGGGTGTAATCTAAAATGTCAGTTCCGATGTTGCAGTAGTTTAACATTGTATTGCCCTTGGCTGGAGCGCCGTAGCCAGCAATTTTCTTTCCGGACTTTACCAAGTCTGACAAAAGCTTAATTAATTGCTGTTTTTGCGCCACCACCCGTTCGGCAAGATTCTGATAGGACTTTACTTTATCCAGACCCAAAGATAGCTCTAAATCAACATATTTTTGAACGCTGGGATTGATTCCGTGCCGGCCTTTATGCCCGGTAAAAACCCGCAAAGATCTGCCCTGGACCTCGTTGACCTGGACCTCAAAAATTTCCAAACCAAACTTTTCAAACAAAATTTTCAAAGGCCTGATGGCTAAAAACGACAAATGCTCATGGTAAACAGTATCGTAAGTCAAGTTTTCAAACATATCTACCAGGTAAGGCGCTTCCAGTACAAATACACCATCTTCGGCTAAAAGCGCTGCCACGCCTTTGGCTAAATCGTGATGGTCATCTATGTGGGCCACGACATTGTTAGCCAAAATGGCTTTTGCCTTGCCTTCTGTCCGCGCAATCTGCTTGCCGATTTGTTCGCTGAAAAAGTCCACAACAGTTTGGACGCCCAACTTATCGGCAATTTTAACAACGTTTGCGGCAGGATCCACACCCAAAGTTCGGAAACCCGCGTCCTGAAAAAACTTTAATAAAATGCCGTCATTGCTGGCGATTTCCACCACCAAATCCCCTGCCTTTAAAAAACGACTCATCACGTCTTCGGCGTATAAACGAAAATGGTTGGAGATCTTGGGCATGCCGGAAGTAAAATAAATATAGTCGGAAAACATTTCTTCTTTGCTAACCACGTCTAAAAGCTGGGCCAGATTGCAAGAATGGCAAAAATACACCGCCAGAGGATAAAATTTTTCCTCTTTAAAATCATTGGGGCTTTTGAGGAAAGAGTTGGCCAGCGGCTGATTGCCAAAATCCAAAAACTTAGCCAGCTTTTCGCCTTTGCAAATTCTGCATCGAATATTGTGCTTATACATGAAAACTTTTCGACCTTTCGTCTTTCTGCCACTCCTTAAAACTAAAACCGTTTTTATCTTTGCCGTTAATTAAAATTTCCTGGTATTTTAGTTTTTCAAACTTATTTTTAAGCGCCGGATCCGCGAGCGACCAGTCTAAATCTTCAGCTAAAGGCGAAATCCCGGCTTCGCCTTCCGGATGATAATTGGCAGTAAAAAAATATTCGTTAATGCTGTCCTTTAAAAAGAAACTGCCATGTGCCATGCCCGGCGGCAGCCAAATCCACTCATTAAACTCCTGCGCTGTATCTGCGGGCAAATCATACAAAATAATTTTTCCAAGAGTCGGAGAATTTTTTCGAATATCCAAAATCATATCCACCATATGCCCGGAAATAGTTCTTAAAAGTTTGGCCAAAGGCGGCTGCCACTGGAAATGCAAACCCTTAACCACACCTTTTTTGGAAAAGCTTTCATTAGTCTGGACAAAATTAAACGCCCGCAAAAAAGCTAAGTCCGGATTTTCCGCGATATCGGTTTTTTTTAATGTCTCGGTAAAATAACCACGGCTATCAGCAAAACGGGCGAAACGGATAACTTTCACCCCATCGATAGGCAGATTTTTAACTTCTAAAATTTTCATCCCGTTAGAGACAGGTCCCGTTAGAAGTCTTTGATAAAACCTCCACGCAACCTGATATCAAATTATAAACGATTTTTGTCATATTAAAAATATTAAATAACTTCTAACCGGACCGTAAATTGATAGTAACAGCTGTGTAAAGCTTGTTAGTTTTTTACTTTTTAAAACGTATACGTAATACATACACCGTCTCTAACGGGATTTAGTTAGCCTTAATTTTAGCAGGATTTTGTTAAAAAACAACATAAACAATTCCCAGTCTTCCAGCTCAAAAAAACCTAACAATTTATAAATTAATAAGTATAAAATAATAGATAAAGGCCCTATAAAAATTAAACTGCCCAGGCTA
Organism: Candidatus Doudnabacteria bacterium; assembly: GCA_023245915.1. GTDB lineage: Bacteria > Patescibacteriota > Doudnabacteria > UBA920 > UBA920 > PALSA-1336. The sequence continues at coordinate 5,201 of JAHFJK010000076.1, forward strand.
AAAATTGCCTTAAATAAAAGATATTTTGCCAACAGGAAAAACAGGGTCGAGCAGAAGAAAATTTTAGCATAAAGTTTAATATAAAAATTTACTATACCGGACAGGCCCAGATATTTTTTTTCCATCCAATAAACCATAAAGACTATTGGCAAAACCCCGCCCAAATACGCCCAGGCCGCTCCGACTATACCGAAAGGCGGCAGTAATAACAAAAGCAGAATC
>JAHFJK010000001.1:0-28640 GCA_023245915.1 Candidatus Doudnabacteria bacterium
TAAAGTCATAGACTTAAAACTTAATATTTTTTATAATCAAATGGTCGGTTTCTGAAAATCGACAGTAATTTTGGTTTATCCTGAAATGACCGCCTTTTAAAAAAAGAGACGGTCATAAAACTATGAAAAAACCTTTTTTTTTAAGCCTGCTGCTATTTTTTGCTTTGCTTTGTTTGTCAGGCTTTTTTGCTTTAATAAAATATCGCGATAATATAAGGCAAAACCGGCAGTCGGCCAAAGCAGCAGAAATTTCTTTAACCTTGCTTGAAGGCTGGTCAGTTGCTGATATTGACGAATACCTTGTAAAAAAAGATGTTAGCAAGAAAGGTCAATTTGTTCAGGCTCAAAAAAATTTTGACGCTTATCCATACTCGATTTTGTCTTTCAGGCCAAAAAAGGCTGATTTGGAAGGTTTTTTATTTCCCGACACCTACCAAATCTACGATCCAAAAACTCAAAAAAATACCGGCTCCTCTTTAGTAGATACCAACACCCAATTAATTGTTAAGATGCTGGACAATTTCCAAAATAAATTTACTCCCCAAATGCGGGAGCAGGCGGCTAAACAAAAAATGAGCGTTTATGAAATTGTAACTTTAGCTTCCATTATTGAAAAAGAAACCGGCAGAGCCGGAGTCGGTGAAAAAGTCACTGGGGAATTAAGTGATGAAAGGAAAGTTGTAGCCGGCATCTTTTATAACCGGCTTAAAACAGGTCAGCCATTGCAAAGCGATGCAACTATAAATTATATAACCGAAAAAAAATCACCGTCAGTCAGTGCCGCAGATCTCGCCATTGACAGCCCTTACAATACCTACAAATATGCCGGCTTACCGCTCGGTCCGATAGCTAATCCTTCTTTGTCTTCCATTGTTGCCGCGCTTTATCCGCAAACAACAGATTATCAATACTTTCTAACCGATCCTGTAACCCATAAGGCAATCTTTGCTAAAACTTACGGGGAGCATTTAAAAAATAAGGCGAAATATCTGAAGAACTGATGTTATCAGTCTATTTTAGAACGCTCCCCACAAAATCCCTATATCCGTTCAAAAACTCGCTTATCGAAGTCTCATTTTTCCCGGCTAGTTGCAGCCGGTTTATTTTTAAAGCCGACTGGCTGCCGCAAACTACAACCCCGCCATTGATCACGGTCCCATTTCTGTAGTCATCTGTAGTGTCTCTTTTCTGTAGTTCTGTACCCACACAATCTGTGATTTTTAAGCTTACCCCCTTCCACGTTGTCCAAATTCCCGGCCACGGATAGAATGCCCTAAACTGGTTATAAATTTGTTGGGCAGATTTTGTCCAATCGATTTTACCATCAGCCTTCGAAATTATTTTAGTGTACGTTGCTTGCGATTCGTCCTGGGGCAGAGCAATTAACTTACCAGAAATATAATCGGAAATAAGCTTATTTATCATTGAAGCACCAATATGTGCCAGCTTATCAGTTAAGGTAAAGTCATTGTCATCTGGTCCAATTTTTACCACCTTCTGATCCAGCATTGGGCCATGATCAATTTGCTCATCAAGCAAAATAAAAGTAACACCAGTATACTCATCGCCATTAAGCAGGGCGGTTTTAATAGGGGAAGGACCCCTATATTTTGGCAAAAGTGATGGATGCATATTTAAAATTTTGTATTTCGGCAAATTTATAATTTCCAAAGGCAAAATTTTACCATAAGCTTCTAAAACAAAAATATCGGCATTTATTTTTTTTAAACGCGTCAAAAATTCTTTATCTGCCTTTGGATCTTCAGGTTTTAACAATTGTAAATCCAAATCTTTTGCCAATGACGATACCGGCGTTTCTTCTAAGATCTGCTTCCGTCCGCTTTTAGCATCAGGTGTAGTCACTACTGCAGCAATATCGTGATGTTTATGTAAACTTTCCAAAATCGGTAAAGCTAAATTTGTACTGCCAAAAAAAATGATTTTCATTCTAGTTTAGGTTACTGTACAAAGCGAATGTTTGACAGGAGTCTATTTTCTTGTTATCTTTATTGGTTAGTTTTAAGGTTAAACCAAAGGAGGCACCAATGAGCGTAAAAAAGTTCGAATTTCAGACGGTCCAGCTTTGGGCTGGGCCGGTGCGAGGACAGCAATCCCCGGAAACTGAGTTTCTCGACAAGCTCAACAAGCTCGGCCAAGACGGCTGGGAAGCCGTCGGAATCATGTCGGGGGCAGGGGGACAGATCGTTGTCCTTCTACAAAGAGAGAAGGATAACTAGCTTTAATATCGGTGGTGGTAAGGGGAACCTTGCTGCCGCCGGTATTAATATCTTGTATATGATTTTGAATCGTGATAAGAAAGTATGATTTTTCTTAAAATCTCGGCTTCCACTCTGCAATCCACCAGCGCATCATGCAGCTGGCTTTTTTTTATTCCAATTTTAAACTTTTTTATTAAATACTCAAGTCCAAAGCCTGCGAAATCTTTTCGAGATTTTAATCCGTTTTTCATTGCCAAATAAGGATAAAAAAAAGACCACAAATCAAAATAATGGTAGTCAAATTGCCATTTTATTTTGGACTTACCATACGCTTCCAGCAAAAATCTTTTATCATTGTAACCGACGTAAAAAGCTAAAATTACGTTGTGGCCAAAGATTCTGTTGAATTTTTTTATTACCCCCTTTAAACTCGGCGCAGCTTTTACCATTTGCAGACTGATTTTGTTAACCGCCATCGATTCTTTGTCATTCTGATCCCAGTGCGTCGGCTTGATGAAGCTTGAAAAGAACTTTTTTTCCTTTAAAGTTTTTTTATCTAACAAAACCGCTGCCAATTGCAAAATTTCGTGCTTTTGTGTGTCAAAGCCGGAAAATTCGCAGTCTATAAGTAAAATGTCCTTTTTAAAATTCATATTCCGCTGATTGGTCGCTGATAGAAACGCTGATTGGCGCCGAGCGCGTTTTTCAGCGTTCCTTCAGCGGCTAAACTTCGGTTATAATTCGCCTAAATATCTCTGCCTCCAATCTGACTTTTTCCATTGAATTCCACGGCTCCTTTTGCTTTAACTTAAAGTAGTCCACAAAAGTATGGAAGGTCGGCATTTTTTTTAAGCCGTAATTTAATGTATAAACGTATCCTAGGGTCCATAGTTGAATGACGTGATGGTCGTAAGTGTAGGGGACCAAAGCTTTCCTAAAAGCATTTCTTAAAAATAACAGGTGATGGAAGCCATGCGTGGCCAGCAAAAGGTTATGGCCGAATTTTTTATGGAAATTTTTTATGGCGTCATAAATTTTAGGGCTTTTGCGTAAAATTTCGTAGTCGGTATGCAGCAATTTTGCGTGCTCGTTGATAATATGGTCTAAGTAGCTGACCCGAATGTATGTGTTAAAATTAGCTTTTTCGAGCAAATTGTCTTTATCCAAAAGTATAGCCGAAAGCTGGATGATAGCGTCTTTTTCCAAGTCCTGCCCGGTAGTTTGGATTTCGAAAAATAAGAGGTCTTTAATAAACTTCATAAATGTTTCTTTCGCTGGTATACAGAAAGCGCTGATAACGCAGATCGGTGTAATCTGCGGCATCTGCGTATCTGCGAACTAAACAACTCCTTGCTTTTTCCACCCCTTCACTATCTCTTCACCCTTGGTATACTTCTTTATTAAATCGATGATAAGCCGACCGTTAATATGGTCTATCTCATGCTGTGCTACTCTTGAAATCCAGCCCTCATCTGAAAATCTAATTACCTTACCTTGCATGTTTTGGGCTCCCACAGTAACTTTTTTCGGCCGCTTGACCATGCCAAATATGCCAGGTATAGACAAACAGCCTTCTTCTATTTCTAACTTTTTAAAGCCTTTGCTGGTTATTTTAGCATTGTACAGGGGGAAAAGTGGAATGCCGTTTTTCTCTAAATCGATAATGATAACTTTAACCGACTTTCCAACTTGCGGCGCGGCGAGTCCAATGCCATCTGCTTTCCTGACTGTGTCAATCATGTCCTTTGTCAATTTTTGGATTTCTTTTGACAAAGGAAACTTAACCGGCTCGGTCGGATTGCGGAGAATGGGATTGGGATAAGTTAGGATTGGAAGAACCATATAAATTTTTGCGTCATTCCGAGCCCGAATGCATCTGAGGGCGAGGAATCTCTTAAATTTGATATATTACTAAGTTAAGGGATCTCTCGGGTGTAGTGCTTATGATGTCCCCCCTCGAGATGACACAGCTTTTTTCTCCTGATTATTCTTTTTAATCAAATACGCAAACAGTCTTCCCGGCGTTTTCACAGCTTTGCTTTCCAGCACCTGCCCGGCTAAATTGCGCAAAAAATCGTGGTTATACAAAACGGCCATCTTAAGATAAAACGCGAAATGCTTTTTGTCGTTGAGTTTGACCGAAAGCTCGTCGGCCAGCAAATGGGCAGGGGAGTGGAGGTGGGGGTCAGCTTTTGTTTTTTTTACCCGCGATGATAATCCCGCAATTTTTCCCAAGTGTTGCATGCCTTGATTATAGCCGATTTTGCCGGTTTTGGGTATAATCCTTATATATGGATAAAATTGATGTAGCCGGATTAAAAATTGACCCCATAAGCAAACAACAATTGCTGGACCTGGTGCTGCAAAGAATTACATCAAACCAAAAAACCTGGATAACAACAGTTTATTCAGAATTTTTGTACGCAGGCTTAAGGGATCCTAAAATTATGGAAATGCTGAACAAGGCCGATGTTGCTGTTGCCGATGGCATTGGGATTTTTTGGGCAAAAAAATATTCGGAAATCCCGCTTTCCTTTTCCACCCGCCCATTTTGTAAAGATCAATCGGCTCTCCCTCCCTTTTCTAAAGGGGGGGCAGGGGGGGGTAAATATTGGCTAATGATTCTTCAGGCGTTTTGGCAATTAGTTTACAGCCTGGCCGCAATTTTATTTTATCCGCGATGGATTTTAAACTCGCTTATAACCCCCTCCCTTAATCCCTCCCCCTTTGGGGGAGGGAAACAAAAAGGCGAGAAGATCGTAGGCGCAGATTTAATTTGGGATTTGGCGAATTTAGCAGTACAAAATAATTTATCAATTTATTTATTGGGAGGGTACGGGGAAACGCCGAAAATTGTATCGGAAAAAATATTGCCTGTGACACAATGGCGCGGCCGCGCCATTGTGTCACAACACGATTTGGTCGCTGGCAACTCCAATAAAAATCCAAACGATTCCAGCATCATAAAAGACATAAATTCGGTAAAGCCCGCTATTCTATTGGTTGCATATGGACCCATCAAGCAAGAAAAATGGATCAACGATAATATATCGAAACTTAATCTAAAAGTCGCGATAGGTGTAGGTGGATCATTTGACTACATAGCGGGCGTAAAATCACCACCTCCCAACTTTGTCAGATACTCCGGTCTGGAATGGCTGTGGCGCTTAATTACCCAGTCTCATCGCCTAAAAAGAATTTTCAATGCCACATTTGGCCTGGCTTGGGCACTGTGGCACTATAAAGTTTTTTCCAATCTCCCGTTAAGAAAAAATGTAGCGGTAGCAATCCTAAACCAAAAAAATCAGGTTCTGCTTTGCCAGCGCAATCCCAAAAATTTTCATGTTGATGTTATTTCAACCAAAAAAAATCTAAAATCAGAAAACTATTGGCAGCTGCCGCAGGGGGGAGCGGATAGCGATGAGGATTTGATCGAGGCGGCAAAACGGGAAGCCTTGGAAGAAACCGGATTGAAAAATTTGGAACTAATTAAAGTTTCAGCGCAAACCCACACCTACATTTGGAACAACGCCCTGCGCGGTTTTTGGAAAAACCGGTTCAAACAAAATATCGGCCAAACTCAAAACATTGTTTACTTTAGATATTTGGGTAGCGACGATGAGGTAAAAATTGACGGAGAAGAGTTTGTTGATTGGCGATGGACAAATATCAATCAACTTGAAATAACTGTTCATCCCGAACGCCTACCGCTGATAAAAATTGCTTTGGAAGATTTGAAGAATTTGGCTTAAAATGGTAAGGTTTGTTAGGCTGAGATTAATAAACTTCGAGCTTGTCGAGAAGTATAATTCTCGACTCGCTTCGCTCGCTCGAACACTATGAACACAAAAATCCGAACCCGCTTCGCGCCCAGCCCCACGGGCTTTGTTCATATTGGCAGCTTGCGCACAGCGCTGTTTTCTTTTTTATTTGCCCGTCACAATAACGGCGCTCATATTTTAAGAGTGGAAGACACGGACCAAAGCAGAAAAGTTGAAGGCGCGCTGGAAAATTTATTGCGGGTGATGAAGACTGTGGGCGTTGAGTTCGATGAAGGTTTTTATTTGATTGACGATGGTGGGGTAGGCTTGCCCACCGACCTGTCCCCCGAAGTCTTGACGAAGGGGGAAGCTTCAGCGAAGGTGGGCGAGAGGGGAGAGTTCGCACCTTATTTGCAATCAAAACGACTGGCGTTATATCAAAAGCATGCCAAAGAATTAGTAGAAAAAGGCCATGCCTACTATTGCTTTTGTTCCAAAGAAAGATTAGATGAACTGCACAAAGAGCAAATCGCGTTAAAAAAACCGTCAATGTACGACAGGCTGTGCAGAAATTTGTCGGATGATGAAGTAAAAGATAAACTGGCGGAATTTTCATTAGCAAATAAAAATCCGGTAATCCGTCAGGCAATACCTTTGGAAGGGGAGACAGTAATTCATGATCTTATTTACGGGGAGATTACTTACGAACACAAAATATTGGATGACCAGGTCATTCTAAAATCCGACGGCTTTCCGACATATCATTTAGCCGTGGTTGTGGATGATCATTACATGAAAATCACTCACGTCATCCGCGGCGAAGAATGGATACCTTCCACACCTAAGCATCTTTTACTTTACAAATTTTTTGGCTGGGAACCGACTGAATTTGCGCACTTGCCGCTTATTTTGAACCCTGATAAATCCAAACTTTCCAAACGCCAGGGCGATGTGGCCATAGAAGATTTTTTAAAACATGGCTACTTGCCTGAAGCCTTAATAAATTTCGTCGCCTTTTTGGGTTGGAATCCAAAAAATGAAAAAGAAATTTTTTCTATGGACGAACTCATCGCCGATTTCGATCTGGCCAAAGTTAACAAAGCCGGCGCCGTGTTCGATGACAATAAACTGGACTGGTTTAATTCTCAGTATATTAAAAAAATGAGCCCTGATGAGCTGGCAGAAAAGCTCAAGCCTTTTTGGCAACAAGCTAATATAGACGCAAAAAATTATTCCAATGCTTACTTGGCTGCCATTGCGGAACTTGAACAGGAGCGGTTAAAAAAACTTTCCGAAATAGGGGAGAGGACCGGGTACTTTTTTAAGACGACTGATTATGGCCCAGATTTGTTGGTCTGGAAAAAGAGCGATAAGGCTAAAACAAAAGCCGTCCTATCAGACCTATTTGGCCTATTGGATAAATTTAATGAAACTGATTTTAAAAAGGAAAGCCTGGAAACTAAAATCAAAAAATTTATCGTGGAAAAAAAATACGATAACGGCTCGGCATTGTGGCCGCTAAGAGTTGCTTTGACAGGCTTAACTTCAAGCCCCGGGCCTTTTGAAGTGGCATCAGTTCTGGCTTTGGGTTTAGGCAAAAAGGAAGTTTTGGAAAGAATTAAAGCAGCGTTAGCAAAATTAGACTGATTGTGTTATAATTTATGGGTAATGAGATGGCAAAAAGACATCAAAATAAAATTAAAAGCGGTGTTAGGCCTCGCTCTTGTCTTAAACTTAATAAATTTTCAATATGCCTGGGCCGATAACACCTCCGACAAGCTCGTGGCCAATCAACAAAAACTTCTGCAAATCAACCAGCAAATAAAAAGCTACCAGCAGCAAATTGCCAATACCCAAAGCAAAGTCAGCACGTTAAAAAACGAAATTTCCATTTACAATAACCAGATTGCTGCGAGCGAACTACAGATTCAGGCCAAGCAAACCCAAATTGATGACGCCAATCTGCAGATTGTCCAGATTAAGGAGCTAATAGAACAAAAAACCAAAGAAATTGCTGACAATAAAAAAATCCTGGGCCAACTGATTGTTGAACTCAATGAATATGATGACCAATACGCGCTAAAAACCACGGTCGCCAGCGACAAGCTTTCTGATTTTTTAGATCAGATCCAGTATACGCGCAATCTGCAGAATAAAATTTACCAACTAACGCAAAAAATTAAAGTCTTAAAAGCCCAGCTGGAAAAACAGCAGAGTGATCTGGAAATAAAAGTTAAAGAACTGGAAGAATTAAAACACCAGCTGGTAATTAGCCAAAATGAGCTGAAAACTATTAGAAGCCAAAAACAAAAGCTGCTCGACCAGACCAGAGGCCTGGAACAGAATTACCAAAAATTGCTTGCTTCCAGCAAGCAGGACGCCGAAAATCTTGAAAAGGAAATTGCTGACTTGGACGCGCAAATTCGCGCCAGGCTTGGCAAAAAAACCATCACCGCCGGACCGGGCATACTGGAATGGCCCTTAGACGGGATTTTAACTCAAAAATACGGCAACACCGGCTTTACGTCATTAGGCTATAATTTCCACAATGGCATAGATGTAGCTGGGCCTGCCGGCCAGCCGATTTACGCCGCGGCAGACGGCGATGTTATTTACACCGACCACAGCGACGCTTCTTTTGGCAACTGGGTGGCGGTTAAACACAGTGTTGTAACTAAAAACGGCAGCAGCCAGCTGGTCACAGTTTACGGGCACATGCAGAGTTTTAAAGCCTATGTCGGCCAGCATCTCTCGCAGGGAGATTTAATCGGCTATGAGGGCAATAGCGGCAACACCACCAAAAAGCTTTACGGGCCGGAAAGGGGATACCATCTGCACTTTGGGGTGTATGATGCCGAAGGCTTTGGGGTTAATCCAGGCAAGTACGCCAACATTTACGGCCCTTATCAGGTACCCTATGGATATACATATAATCCTTTGGATTTCCTGCCGTAAACGCGGGTCTTTATTCTCAACCTGGTCAGCCAGCCTGTCGGCAGAAGGCAATACCAAAACTTAACCAGCGCGTAAATAGTCAATTGCTGATTCGTCGATTGTTCTGACCGGGTAAAAAGCTATGCCAATCAAAATCAAAAAATATTTCTTAATCCTGATGCTTTTACAGCTGGTTTTTGCTTATACTCCAGCTTACGCTGACCCTCCCGACTACAGAACTTCCGGAGTCCAGGAACAAATCGCGCAATATTTGTGCACCCCGCCCGCTTCCACAGGCGAGCCAGGCAACCCCAACGGCGTAAACTTGTACCAGTGCATCAACAAACTTTATAAATTTGCCATAATTTTTGCCAGCGTTGTGGGCGTATTCTTTATAGTCATCGCGGGTTACATTTACATGGGTTCGGAGGGAAACCAGGAGTCAGTGGAGAAAGCCAAAAGCATTTTAATCAGCACCGTTACAAGTCTGGTAATTCTGCTGTCCGCTTACGTTCTGCTAAAAGCCATTAATCCGGATTTAATCCAATTTCACGACATCACGCTGCCAGCGGTAACTAGCGGTACAACCGACGGACCGGCAATAGGAAGCGGACCAACCGGCGACATTTGTAAGTCAAATGTTACAAACAAATGTTCAAACTCCGCATGTAACAAATACGACAGCCAAATCGCAGCGGCCGCACAAAAAATTTCCATACCTGGAGTAAATAAACCGGCTTTAATTAAAGCCGTTATGACTAACGAATCAAGCTGTGATCCAGCAGCAGTTTCAGGCTCCAGCCCACCATCAATAGGATTAATGCAACTGAAAGTCCAAACCGCGCAAAATAATCAGAGCGGGTGTACAACTGACACCATCAATGACGTCTGGCTAAAAAATCCAGATAATTCCGCCGCAATCATTTGTATTGGAGCCAAATATCTTGAAGCCATTTCTAAAACCGCTTGCGGCAAGAGTATTTTGAATATAGCCGCTGGTTATAATGGGGGCACTACAAGAAGTGACGGATTAAAAGCCGCTTGTGACCAAAGCGCTGATTGCTCCAGCGATAAAAGCTGCGACGGCACAGTTCCGATGAAGGCTTGGGAGTGCACATTTGCAGATGTTAATCATACGAAGGAAGATCCTGCTTTTAAAGAAACAAGAAATTACGCGCCTCAGGTTTATGGTTGCTATCAATTCTATGACATATTAAACCCAGCAAAATAATTAAAGTTTTGTATAATGCGGTAAGATAGGTCGTATAACATACATTGAGCGACATCATCAATATTTAGCTTTCGCTCTCCCCTAAGGCTTTAAAGGCCTAAAGTGTGTTAGGCCTTTAAAAATTGATTATTTTACATTTTTCGTATTTGTTTTACCAAACCAGGCAAAATTTTTATTAAATAATCAATGTCACTTTTTTTTGTGCTTTTGCCTAAAGTGAACCTAATGCTGCTTTTTGCTTCTTTTTTAGATCTCCCTATTGCTAAGAGCACGTGAGATGGGTCTATGTTGCCAGTGCTACAGGCACTGGCTGTGGAGGCGCTAATTCCGTAAGAATCTAAATAAAACATTAGTGCCTCCCCTTCTACACCCTTTATGGTTAAGTTGATGTTATTTGGCAATCTTTGATTATTTATTTCCGGGCCGTTTAATTTAATGTTGGCAATATTTTTTCTAATTTTTTTAATAATTCGATCGCTCAACTTTAAAAGTCGCCGACTTTCTTTGTCTTTATTTTTTTGAGCTAATTCAAATGCTTTTGCAAAGCCCGCAATACCCGGAACATTTTCTGTGCCACTACGCAAATTATTTTCTTGCCCTCCGCCGTATATTAAAGGCTTAAGTTTAGTCCCCGAGCTTACATATAAAAAGCCGCTCTGTTTGGGCCCGTATATTTTACTGCCGTTGACAGACATTAAATCAACGCCTAATTTATTTACGTTTAAATCCAAAAATCCCGCAGCCTGGCAGGCATCGGTATGAAAAACTATTTGAGACTGATGTTTGGCAAACCGTCTTTTATTCTCCCCTTTCAGCCACCGGCCAATTTCCGAGATTGGTTCAATAGTTCCGATTTCGTTGTTGGCATACATAACAGAAATTAAAACCGTTTCCGGCCGAACGGATTTTTTTAATTTTTGAATATCGACAAAACCCTTATCATCAACGTCTACCAAGGTTGTGCGATAACCTTCAGAAGATAATACTTTGAAAGATTCGATTACGCAATGATGTTCAATCTTAGAAGTGCTGATGTGTGCCTTTGGGTGCATTCGGGCAACTCCAAAAATAGCCAAATTCACACTTTCCGTTCCTCCCGCGGTAAAAATTATTTCCGAAGGCCGGGCTTTTATCAAGCCGGCGATGGAGTTCCGGGCATCCTCGATCGCTAACTTAGCCTCTCTCCCCTTTTGGTAAAGCGACGAAGGGTTACCGAATTTCTCATGCCAAAAAGGCTCCATGGCTTTTTTGACTTCCGGGTCCAGCGGAGTCGTGGCGGCGTGGTCGAGATAAATATTTTTTTTAAGTCCTTTTATTTGAGGAAACATGTAATTAAATCGCGATGGACAAATTATTGCCATCGCGATGAAAAGAGAAAACTTCGGCCTTTCGAAAATCATCCCGTAATGGTTTTCTGCCTGCTGAAGCCTTGCCGAAAACGGGACGACAAGTTTATCAGCTGCCAGGCAAGGAGAGAGCCCCCCGTGCAACTGTCAGCAGGTTATTGCCTAGTCCTGAATCAGATTTACAATTTTTAGGTACACAGTCTTTCCCCAAATTCAAAAACTTGATAAGACATCTTACCAAGCAATCCTGTTTGTGTCAACGCTGTGATTTTACAAACCCGGCAGCAATGGCTTCTTTTTCTGTGTAAAAACACTGCTCTGCCTTAGTCCTGTCATAAAACGCGCCGCCTTTAACATGAAAAACTTTCCTGCCAGTTGAAGAAATATTTCCTTTAACAATACACGGGGCTGTAGCTGTGTTTGCTGCCACCGCAGGATTGGTTATGCTCTCCCCCAGCACCGCCGCTTCCCCCGGCTCAGCCAATGGTTTTTTTGGCTGGGTTGTAGTATAATTACGTTGCGATTGAAAGTTTTCGCGCCTAATTCCCCGCTCATACCTGCCGGCGCCAAAACCAACAAAAAATATCAAAACAAAACCCGCGGCCACCATCAGCCTATCCCTATTTTCTTTCTCTGCCATCCATTGTTTAATTTCACCGTAGGCAATCATGAGCTTAGTATAGCACAAATTTTCATTTTAAAAGCCGTCTTTAAATGGCCTAAAAAGACGTAAATTTATTATAAGGCAGCAAGCCCCTTTAAGGGAGCAAGCGTTAATTGTATGAAGTACGGATTTGTTTTAGGCAGGGTTTATACACTTTCTGTCGCCGAGCTTATAGCCATTTTGGAAAAGCCGGACCCAAGCTTGGTTGCGGCCCAGTTTCGTGGTCAAACTGGGGAAGTTGCTCATGACGAAAATGTAAAAATTTTGGAAGCTTCCGAAGAAATTTTAATTATTGAAACTCCGGCGGCTTTAAATGTAGACAAGCTGCAAAAAAAACTCGGGGGCATTGTTAAAATTTTAGAAATTGTTGATGTCATAAAAAAACGCGAACAGGATTCAATAAATTTTGCTCTCAAGCACTACTTTAAGCCCGGCATTTTAAAGAAACAATTTTTTAAAGAATACAAAGGCAAGATACAATTTGGTTTGAGTATCTATATTTTAAATATGGATTTGCTGAAACGTCCCGAGCCTGACCCCCGCCACAAATTTCAATCTTTCAATTCCATTTTTTCCGAACCAAAAAGAATAGGCATGATAATTAAAAATGGTTTAACTGAATCACAAATTAGCGCGCGGCTGGTTTTGCCGGAGTTTAGCTCTCTCTCGCTTGCTTCTGTGGTAGTGACCAAAAATTTACTGCTGCAAAAAGGAGCGGAGATAAATATTTTGGCAGCTAAAGATAAAATTTTCACAGCCAAAACCTTGAGCGTGCAAGATTTTGAAGACTATGGCCGGCGCGATTACCAACGGCCCGTGCGAGATGAAAAACAGGGCATGATCCCGCCTAAAGTTGCCCAGGTAATGCTAAATCTCGCCAATTGCAAAAACGGCGACACCATCTTAGACCCCTTTTGCGGTATTGGCACAATTATTCAGGAAGGTCTGCTGTTAGGCTACAAAATGATTGGTTCAGATATTAACCGAGTCGCAATAAAAGGCAGTGAGCAAAATTTGGAATGGTTTAGAAATCGTTACAAAATTGCTCCCGGCAGATACGGTTTGGAAGTCAGCGATGCAACTGGTGTTTCAGACCTTATAGCTAAGTCTAAGCACAAAATTTCTGCAATTGTAACCGAAGGCACTTTAGGACCAATCTATTCTCAATATCCCAAAAACGAGGAAATAGCTAAAAATTTTAAAGATTTGGGGAAACTCTATAAAAAAAGCTTTATGGAGTTCTCAAAGTTTTTGCCTGCAAAAGCCAGAATTGTAATGTGCGTCCTGGCTTACCGTCGCGGCAAAGGCAACTATGAGACTTTCCCCTCTCTTGACTTTGCAGCCGGACTTGGCTATACTTTAGTGGACTTAATTCCCCCATCGGTCGCAAACAAGTTAAAATTCCTTAAATTAACGGAACGTAAAACCGCGATTTATGACAGAAAAGACCAGGTAGTGGCAAGGGAAATAGTTATTTTTGAAAAAGTTTAATTATCCACGAATTCACTAATCATCACGGATGACAACCAACCAGCGTTCGTGAAATTAGTGACAATTCGTGAATTAGTGGACAAACAATGGCACATAAGAAAGCCGGAGGCTCAACAGCCCTAGGGCGAGACTCTGTATCCAAACGCTTAGGCGTAAAAATATTCGGCAACCAGGCTGTTAAAACCGGACAGGTTATTGTGCGCCAGCACGGAACCAAATTTTCCCCCGGGCGCAATGTTGGCATTGGCAGCGATTCAACTTTGTATTCTCTTGCCAACGGAATGGTCAAATTCCAAAAAAAACAGGTACGAAAATTTCATGGAAATTTGCGAAAGACTAGAATTGTCAACGTCGAACCAACAAAATAAAATTTAGTCTTCGACCCTGTGGAGAAGCTAAATTTTATTGTTCTCGACAAGTTTACCCGCCTCCGGCGGGCTCGAACAATACTGAACTGACATTTTTTTAAACCCCGCTTCACCAACTGGCGGATTAAGCGAGGTTTTGTTATTTGATCTGAATTCACAAATTAGTTAAACTAACTTTGGAGGTGTCGAATGAACAAAGTTATTGTTATCTACTTTTCAGCTTTACCACGGCTTTCATAAAACCTGCAAACAGTGGGTGCGGGGACAAAGGACGGGATTGGAATTCGGGGTGGAATTGCGTACCAACAAAAAAGGGATGGTTTTTTAGTTCGATTATTTCTACTAACTTACCATCGGGAGTTGTTCCCGATACAACTAAACCTGCTTTTACTAATTTATCAAGATAGGCGTTATTAAATTCAAAACGGTGGCGGTGGCGTTCGTTAATTTTTGCTTTGCCATTTCTGCTGATGATTTTTGCTTCCAAATATGCCTTTTCTGTCACTGTGCCGCGCGTAATTACACAATCCCACCCACCCAACCTCATTGTTGCCCCATATTCACGGTTTAACATTTTTTTCTCCTGGTCAGGCATTATATGAATTACGGGATGTGGGTTGTCGTCGTCTACTTCCGTGGTATTGGCGCCTTTTAAGCCCGCGACATTTCTGGCAAATTCAATAGTAGCCATTTGCATGCCATAACATAAACCAAGATATGGGATTTTATTTTCCCTCGCGTAAGTTATGGTTTGAATCATGCCTTCAGTACCGCGCGAACCAAATCCTCCCGGAACCACAATACCATCGTAGCCTGACAAAACCTTCTTTGCCCCGTGTTTTTCTACTTCCAACGATGATATCCAGTGCAAATTTGCCTTGACATTATTTGCCCAACTCCCGTGCTTAATTGCTTCCACAACTGAAATATAAACATCTGCCAATTTATACGCCCCGGTTTCGTAATATTTACCCACAACCGCAATGTCAACTTCTTTTTTTGAAGAGCTGATTTTGCCTATCTTACCAATCAGTTTTCTCCATTCGTTCAACTTGCCCGCTTTTGGCCTCATGCCAAATTTTTCCAAAATTTTGTCTGCCAACTTTTGCTGGTCAAAATTCAAAGGCACGCGGTAAATGGTGTCTACATTGGGCGCGGCAATTATATTTGAAGCTGGGATATTGCAAGTCCAGGCAAGGGTTTCTTTTCGGCGATCATCCACAGGTTTTTCCGCGCGCGCAATTAAAAAGTCCGGCTGAATGCCACTGCCTATTAACAGACGGACTGATGTTTGCGCCGGTTTGCTTTTCATTTCACCGATTGATGGAGGCGTCGGCAAATAAGCCACGTGAACATGCAGCACATCGCGCCCGTCGCGGTACTTCATAATCCTGTTGGCTTCCATAAACAAAATATTCTGGTACTCCCCTACTGTCCCGCCAATTTCGGCAATGACAAAGTCAGCTTTTCTTTCCCGCGCGGCTTTTTCCAAACGGCTGATTATTTCTTCTGGCACATGCAAAGCTACTTCCACATCTTCCCCGTCATACTCAAAATTTCTTTCCTTTTTTATGATATTTTGGTAAATCTGCCCATTGGTTACGTAATTTGAAGACGACAGATCCGCGTTCATAAACCTTTCGTAATTGCCAACGTCTTGGTCTGTCTCCACACCATCTTTAGTAACAAACACCTCGCCGTGTTCCTGCGGGCGGATTGTGCCTGCGTCAACATTCAAATAGGCGTCCATTTTTACCGGCGCAACACTAAAACCGCGCGCTTCCAACAGCGCGGCAATCGAGGCCGTAGTAATCCCCTTTCCAACGGAAGATATAACGCCTCCGGAAACAAAAATAAATTTTGTGTCTAACTTTTTCGCTTTTCTTGGTTTGATGTGATAGGACATAATTGTTTTCCTTTTTACCTTCTCCCAAAGGGAGAAGGTGTCCGCCGCAGGCGGACGGATGAGGGTTATGTGATTTTAAAAATTATTTTGTAAATTTAAAAGTTGAAAGTACGCTTTTCAAAGTTTCTATGCTTGTAACCGGATAGTCTTCCGGGCATTCTTTTTGATTAGAGCAAACATCACCACCATAACCTCTTGAAATTCTGATTACCCAAAAAATATTTTTATTATTATCCAAAATGAAGCCCATATCAACAGCACCGGCACCGTCTGCTATGCCGCCAATATATGCATCTATATTTGAATTTGAGACAGAACTAGGGCAATATTGCTGATCAGCAGCAGCGCCTTGATCAATGATCCAACTTTTATTTTTTTCGTCATACAAACAGCTAAACCCAGCGGGGGAGTTGTCAAGAACATATCCATCGGAAGTTTTGGAACCGGCTATACTTAAATTATCACGTCCGGCCTTAGTCGATATGGCAAAAATATATTGAGAACTATTTTTCAAAACTTCAAAATAAGAAGGATATTTGAACTCAAAACCGTTCTCCTCATTCCTATAAGTTTTCCATTGCGAAGTATCTAAAGTATAGTCAGTGAATTTAAAAGTTGAAAATATATCAGCAAATTGATTATTTTCACGCTTTGTGTGATAAGTTATTCCATTATGACTCAAAATTTGTTCATTAATTGTTGCTCTATACTCCCCACAGCATCCATATTGATTTCTTTCCGAGGTTATTTCGGTTGCTGGTTCACCGGCAAAATATACTTTCGTATTTGAAATTAACTTAGAATTCGCTTGCAAATTATCTGTTTTGATTCGTTTTAAAATCTGGCTAACTACTCCTTCACTGGTTGATGTGCTCATATATACATAGGAAGAAGGGGTGTCGCCGTTACCTGCAATTTCCAGGGTATCATTGTTAAATATTACCTTTATATCGGTTGGATGTTTTAGTTCAAACCCGTATTTCTCATTTCTGTAAGTCATCGAGGCTTTTAGCTCCGTATTCTCGTTGTTCTGATCCACTGGTTTTTTAACTATATGCACAGGATGCACAGGCAGGCCCGCTTTGGTCTCATTGTAAATCTTTTCACGATACTGCTTTTGCCAGGAAGCAAATGCAATAAGGCCTATTCCTGAAACGAGGAAAACCGCAATAAAAATTAAAAGTAAACTTCTTAGTTTGGGATTAGCAACAAAAATATTGCTCGACCCTGTGGTTTGACTTCGCCCACCACCTGACCACCATGAGCCTGTCGAATCGGTTGAGAACATATTTTTGTTGTCTTTTTTATTCATATCCATTTACCCCATTCTCCATTGATTAATTTTCTTTTTTTAGCTTGACTCCATTTTTTCACTTGCTTTTCTCTCAGACGAGCTTCTTCCAAATTTTCAAACTCTTCAATGTAAGCCACTTTTCTAAAACCATGTTCTTTTGTATATTTTGATCCTTGCCCAACCGCGTGCTGATTGCCTCTAATATCATAATTCCATGTCATGCCGGTATAAAAAGTGTCATCGAGGCACTCAACTATATAAACATACCATTTCCAGTTTGCTTTTCTCATCGGATCATTTATAGCCAAACAATAGCGTTCGACTTTATGGAGAACCTATTGTTTGGGTTCCAGTTAGGCAAAATAGCTTCTCCACAGGGTCGAAGACTATTTTGCCCTATTCAGATCCAACCTTAATCCTAACATTCACAACAATGCCCGTATCTAGCTTAATTTTAGCCTGGTGTTCGCCCAAAGCTTTAATTACCCCGTCTAACTCTACTTGATTTTTTTCCAAGGCTAAAGCCATTTTATCGTTTACAGCCTTGGCGACATCTTTCTCGTGTACCCCTGAAAAAATTTGGCCCTTGTCCCCTACTTTCACCTTGACCGTAAATGTCCGCTTTTCTAAAGCTTGCTTTAATGCCTGCAATTTCTCATTTGCCTTTAATTTCTTAGTTTCCGCTTCCTTACTCTCCTTCTCCACCTTTGCGATGATTTCTGATGTCGCTATCTGCGCAAAACCTTTAGCTATTAAAAAATTCCGACCAAAACCCTCGCTCACATCCTTTATTTCCCCTTTCTTGCCCTGCCCCGCCACATCTTTAAGCAATATTACTTTCATTGGTCTGGTTTACAAATAAAAAAGCCCCAATCGCGAGAGTCGCTCTTTAGGCTCTTTGTTAGTATATACGATTTTTTATAATTGTCAAACCGACCGCTGAAAGCGTTCGTCCCGAGCGAAGCGAGGGATCTATTTTTGCCCTAAATAAGCCTAAATCTTTAAATACTTCCGTGTTGCCAAAAACATGGAAACAATCGAAAGCGCCAGGGCCAAAGCAAATAAAACCAGGATTAAAAAAAGCGGATTGAAAATATTGTTGCCGTAAAAATTCAATTGCGGATTCACGTAATCAATGATTTTAGGGATGACCCGGGTAAAAATCGGCAAAAGCAAACCCGTGGTAATTAGCGTGGAAAACAAGCTGTACAAAATGCTTTCGGTTAAAAACGGGCCGCGAATATACCAGTTGGTCGCGCCCACCAGCCGCATAATTTCCACTTCTTCCCTACGGTTATAAATTGTTAAGGTGATGGTGTTATAGATTACCAGGATTGCGATGATAGAAAATATTACCACCAAGCCCAGCCCAAAAGTGATAATAAATTTTAAAACGCGGTTTAATCTTTCTATGGCCACGCGGTTGTCTTCAAAATTGACTTTGTCAATAACATTCTTGTATTGGCCATTTTGCAAATCGTCGGCTACCACCGGATAATCGCTTAGCTCATGAGTTTTTATATGGAGGGTGGCGGGCAAAGGGTTTTCTGTCAGCTCGTTTAAAGACGAAGTGATAAGCGGATCATTCGCGTGCCTGGTTTTAAAATCCTCAAAAGCCTGTTGGGCGGAAACATAAGTGACTTCCTGAACTTTAGAATTGCTTTCCACATGGCTTTTAATTTTGGCAATTTGCTCTTCGGCCAGACCGAGTTTAAAATAGACGCTAATGTCCACAGTGTTTTGAATAGTACGGATGGAATAATTAGTCAAAGTAAAGAGTAAAAACAGGGTGGAAAAAATTACCAGGGTTATGGTCATAACCATAGTCGCGGCTGCTGACAGCCAGGGGTTGCGGATAAAATTTGTCATCCCGCTTTTTATGACCCTAAAAAATGAGATTGAATCAAGCATGATAGGTCGTCAAGTTATAAAGTTCATAAAGTTTATCAAGCAAAACAACTTGATGACCTGATGAACTTGAAAAACTTTATAACTTATACTTGCCTTTTTCTTGCTCCATGGTAATTTTCCCCTCTTCAATTGTGATAACTCGCTTTTTAATTTTATTCACCAAATCTGAAGCGTGGGTGGCTAAAATAACTGTGGTTCCTAACTCATTAATTTTAAGCAGCAGATCCAAAACTTCCATGGCGTTAACCTCATCCAAATTCCCTGTGGGTTCGTCTGCCAGCAACAGCACAGGCCGATGAGACAAAGAACGGGCAATAGCCACGCGCTGCTGTTCGCCACCGGATATTTCATGGGGAAAACTGTCAGCTTTGTGCGCCAACCCCACCAATTCCAAAATTTGTGGCACTTCTTTTTTGATCTTTTCCAAAGTATGTCCGCAAACTTCCATGGCAAAAGCCACATTTTCAAAAGCTGTGCGCTTGGGCAACAATTTTATATCCTGAAAAACCATGCCGATTTTCCGTCTTAAATAGGGTAAATCTGCTTTTCTGACATGGCTAATGTCGACATCGTCAATTAAAATTTTACCGCCATCTATTTTCTCTTCGCCAATAATCAGCTTAAGCAAGGTGGATTTGCCCGCGCCGGAAAGCCCGACTAAAGAAATAAACTCGCCATGGTGAATTTGCAAGCTTATGCCGTCTAAAGCCTTTTGGCCGTTATATTCTTTGACAACGCTTTGGAACTTGATCATTATCCGCTGATTTGTCGCTGATGACTACGCTGATTTGTCGCTGAAGCGCGCTTTTCAGCGTTAATTCAGCGTACCTATCAGCGTTAATTCAACGATTTTATTTCAAAAAGATGTTTAGCTTTCTTATTATAACAAAACTTTACTTAGATGCAATCATTTCTAAATACGTTTCCACAAATTCCTCCAGTTCCCCATTCAAAACCGAATCGGCATCTGAAGTTTCAAAATTGGTACGATGGTCTTTTACCATTTTGTACGGATGGAGCACATAGGAGCGGATTTGGTTGCCCCATTCCGCGGATTTAAACTCGCCGCGGATTTCCTGTCTTTCTTTCTGTAATTTTTCTTCTTCCAGCGCGGTTAATTTTGCCATAAGGATCTTCATAGCGATTTCTCGATTTTGATGCTGGCTTCTTTCATTTTGGATGCTAACTTTCATTCCTGTGGGAATGTGGGTTATTCGGATTGCGGAATAAGTAGTGTTCACCGATTGCCCGCCGTGGCCGCTTGCCGTATTAGCCTCTATCTTTAAATCTTTTTCGTCAACTTTTAATTCTTCCTTGTCTTCCAAGAGTGGCAACAGTTCCAATAAAGCAAAGGATGTTTCTCGGGTATGAGCCGGGTTAAAGGGCGAAAGCCTGACTAAGCGATGCACGCCGGCTTCGCTTTTTAACAGTCCGTAAGCATATGGCCCGTGGACTTCAACCACCGCGGTTTTCACACCGCCCTGTTCGCCTTTTGAAAGTTCGATGACATCTGTAGTAAAACCCTTGCGCTCGCAATACCGCAAAAACATGCGCAAGAGCATTTCCGCCCAATCCTGGGCATCCACTCCCCCGGCGCCGCTGTGTATGGAAAAAATTGCGTTATGGTCGTCGTATTTTTTGGAAAGCAGGGCTACAAATCGATTTTGTTTATAGCGCTTTTCCAAATCCTCAAGCATTTTTTTTAGATCGTCTGCATCTCCGCCATTTACTCCCTCTCCCTTTGGGAGAGGGCCGGGGTGAGGGTTCCACGATTTTGCCAATTCCAATGCCTCGATAACATCTTTCTCTAACCCTAACCAAAAATCATAAAACTTTTTGAGCTGATTATACTCTTGGGAAACTTTTTGCGCATGCTGATTGTCCGCCCAAAAATCTTTCTGCTGCATCAAATCTTCCAATTCCAAAACTCTCTGCTCTTTCTGGGGCAGGTTTAAATGCTCTTTTAAATTTTTGACCTCTTCAAAAAGATTTTCGAGGCGTTTAACAAGCTCGTTCATATTTATAGTATACAAAAAAACAAAGCGGGGGTCGAGCGAATTTCGCTCGACCCCCTTTGAAATATACCTTATTTCGCTTCTGGAAAATAATACCCGGCAACAATAATCGCCATCCCTTTTGGTATGGGGATTACTATTTTTCCGCCGGTTATAAAATTTTCCAAAATAATCTCAGCGATTCCAACCGAAAGTTTGAAGGCTTCCGCGCTGCTAAGTTCCGCTTTTTTTCGAATCCGTCGGAAACCCTCAGCTGTTGTCTCACCCACAGGGATAGTCATGGATCGTTTCCCTTTCGGCATATTCCTCCTATTTCAGATACTTCTTTGTAATTTCTTGAACCAATTGTTCCAATGTCGCATTCCTTGGTAGCCTTTGAAAAGCTTCCAGAGCCGCCAAGAGCATTTCTGCCACCAACTCCCCCACCATCAAGTGTTCCTTTGAACAAAACCTTCTGATGAAGTTGTGTAGTGGTTTTTTGTGCTCCTGAACAACCGAAATCCTGGTATGGTGACTCTCTTGCTTCAGCTTCCATTGCTTTTTTGGAAACAGCCTTCTATTGCTTTTGTTTGAGGCTGCCAGGAAGGCCGCTTCTAGAAGCCACCCTACCATGTCTGCTTCAGATCGACCGGTCTTAGAAGCTTGCGCACGGATATAGCGTTCAACAGAGACTGAAGGCAAGCACACTGAAATTTTTGCCATCGCTGGCCGACCAAGTGATTCCGATTTTCTAATTTTTGTTTTGTCTTTTTTCATCTTCTCTCCTTTTAAAAGAGAAGACCGAGATGGCGAAAGTATATCAAAAAAGCCTCCGTTCGTCCAGAGGCTTTAGATTTTCTTTACATATTTCGCAAAAGTAAATTTGTCGTATTTTTCTTCTTCAACCCTTTCCCATTCGTCCCAATTTACTTGAGGAAAAAAGGCATCGCCTTCGTAATTTCCATGAACATGGGTTATGTAAAGTATTTGTGCTGCAGGCAAGGCAATTTTAAAAATTTCTGCTCCACCAATAACATAAATATCATCTGTCGATAAATTTTTTACTGCTTCATCGAATGATTGAAAAACTAAAACTCCATCCGGTACTTTGTAATCCCCTTGGCGTGTGATGACGACATTTTTTCTGCCTGGAAGCGGTTTGCCTAATTTTCCAACTATCGATTCATAAGTCTTACGGCCCATTAAAACAATTTTGCCCAAAGTAACTTTCTTAAAATGCTGTAAATCCTCGGGTAAATACCAGGGTAAATCATTGCTTTTGCCAATAACTAAATTTTCCGCCATAGCGACGGGACCAAGAATAATCATAATCTTTCCTGTCATTGCGAGGGCCTTAAGGCTCGTGGCAATCTTTTTTAGATTGCTTCGCTTAGCTCGCAATGACGAACTATTTAAATCGCAATCGGCGCCTTAATTGCTGGATGCGGGTCGTAGCCTTCCAAAGTGAAATCTTCAAATTTAAAGCTAAAAATATCTTTGACTTCGGAATTAATTTTCATTTTTGGCAAAACCTTTGGCTGGCGAGAAAGCTGCAGCTTTACCTGCTCAAAATGATTATTGTAAATATGTGTGTCGCCAAAAGTATGCACAAAGTCGCCTAATTCCCTGCCGGTTACCTGCGCCATCATCATAGTAAGCAGCGCGTAGGAAGCAATGTTAAAAGGTACACCTAAAAAAGTGTCGGCGCTGCGCTGATAAAGTTGACAAGAAAGTTTATTGTCAGCCACATAAAACTGGAACATGGTGTGGCAGGGCGGCGGGGCGGTTTTTTTACCTGCGATTAAACTTTGCAAATCGGCCACATTCCAACCCGAAACTATCATGCGGCGGTTATCTGGATTATTTTTTATCTGATCCACCACATAACTAATTTGGTCATAGGTTTCTCCATTGTACCCTTTCCAGGCTCTCCATTGCTTCCCGTACACAGGCCCTAAGTCTCCATTTTCGTCCGCCCATTCGTCCCAAATTGTCACCCCATGCTCATTTAGCCACTTAACATTGGTGTCCCCTTTTAAAAACCAAAGCAACTCGTAAATTATAGATTTAAAATGGATTTTTTTAGTCGTCAGCAGTGGAAATCCTTCAGCCAAATTAAAACGCATTTGGTAACCAAAAATAGACTTAGTGCCTGTACCGGTACGATCCTGCTTTTGCGCCCCTTCATCCATTATTTTTTGTAAAAGATTCAAATAAGTTTTCATATTTTATGATGGCTTAACATCTTTTAAAGCTATCCTCCTCACCAGCTCCCAAACCCGGTTATGAACTTCAGCCGGTGACAAAAGTTTTCCGTCGGCTGTACATTCCACTAACTTGGTGTTGGGGAAAAGTCCGGCAATTTCCAAATAAACTTTTTCCGCGTTTTTTAAATGCTTAATATCCGCTTCATGCAAATCCCTTTTTTTGCCGTTGGCGTATTTCCTCGCGTCCGCGGATTTTTTGTCAACCAGCTTTTGGGCCATTTTGGCCGGAATGTGCAAAATAATGTTTAAATCCGGTTTTGGTATACCAAAAATATTGTATTCCAGGTTATTCAACCAGCGGAAAAATTTTATCCTGTCAACCTCGTCCAAAATTTTTCCGCCCTGGTGCCCGGCGTTGGCCGTCACATACCTGTTGGAAATTATTATTTTTCCCTCATCTAGCCACTCTGTAATTTTGAACGAGGCGTCAAACCTGTCAATGGCGTAAAAAATCGAGGCGGCGTGAGGCCCAACCTGGCCGTATTTACCATTTAAATATTCTTCAATCAGGCCGGCTGATTTTGTCCCGTACTGCGGAAAGTCAGTCATTTCCACTTTGTAACCGTTAAGCTTGAGTTCTTCAACCAGCAAATTGGTCTGTGTTGCCTTGCCGCTGCCGTCTGTGCCGTCAATAACAATAAATCTCCCTACCCGCGCCTTTTTCTTTTTAGATTTTCCGAATTTTAATATAGACATAAGCTTATATAAGAATTTCCATTAACAGGCATTGCGAGCGAAGTCGAGAAATCCCTTAAATTAGATAACATTTTTCTCGTTAAGAGATTCCTCCGCTCGTCCCGACTTGCGTCGGGACTCGGTCGGAATGACAAAATGTGAGCTTAGACCTTTGATATCTTTAATTCGTTCATTAACGCGTCAATCTGGACATAAAATTCCTCCAAACTGCCGACATTATCAATTCTATAATCCGCCTGCTGGCCCAATTCAGGAATCCTTATTTCCGTGGGGCCTTTTTCCTGGGCAACGAATTCTTCAAAATTCATTTGCGCGTCGTCGGTTTTTTCGCGCCGCGTCTGATACCTTGCAAACCTAATTTCCACGGGAGCGGTAATATAAACCATTTTATTGTTGGGCCAGCTTTTTATCACATCCATTTCATCCATGCGAATACCGTTAACGACGTTGAGCTTTGCCCAGGCTTTTTTAAGGCGACGCTCTAAAGCATTAACCAACACATGTTCACCAAAAATTTTACGCAGACCCAGACCTAAATCTATTTCATTTTTTCTTGACACCGGCAAGTTCAACTCTTCTAAAATCGCGTCCAAAATATGGGTAAACCTAAAATGCTCGGCCCCAAATTTTTGGACCATATATTCAGTCGCCGTGTCTTTCCCGGCCAACTTTTCTCCAACCAAACCTATGATCATGACTTTATTGTCATTCTGAACTTGTTTCAGAATCTATCCTAAAAATGGATTCCGGATAAATTTAATAACAATATAAATTTTCCGGAATGACACAAAAATTTCTTAATTTCAATTTATTTCGTGAGGCCATAGGCCGAACTAATTTCTAATTTTGATACCCACCAGTACTCCCAATCCCCCCTCTATCATTTTCCCGCAACTGATCTACCTCTTCCCACTGCGCCTGCTCAACCGGCAAAAAAATTCCCTGTGCCAATCGTTCGCCTTTTTTTACTTCCACTGACTGGCTGGTAAAATTATATACGATAATGTGGACTTCGTCATTCGGGCCGGTATAGTCAGGGTCTACCACGCCAATGCCGTTTGCCATCATCAGCCCCTTTTTTAGAGGTAAGCTGCTGCGCGCGGCTATGAGCAAAAAATGGCCTTTGGGCGCTTCTATTACCAGGCCTGTGGGGATTTTAACGACCTCACCGGGATTTACAACAGCATCGGCCCCTGCCGCAATATCAAAACCCGCGGATTCAGAAGTGTGATATTGGGGAAGAGGAATATCATCTGAAGTTTTTTTAATGCGAACGTTCATTTTGAAAAAAAATTAAATTCTAGAATCTAAAACCTAAACAAATTTGAAATTCTAAAGGTTTAAGGTTTAAATTTTAAACTTTAATGCTTTAGATTTTGTTTAGGTTTTAGTCTTTAGATTTTAGAGTTTCCATAATTTTATTAATTTCCTCAAAAAGCTCCTCCAAGCCCCCTTCATTCACCACCGTCCAATCCGCCCTGGCAATCGGCCCGGCTTGATGCAAATTTTCTATCTGGGAATAATCGCGCGACACTAGCTCTTGTTCGGTTAACGGTCTTTCCGGCCGGATTTTCATTCGCGCAATTCTGGTTTGCGGCGAAGAATATATTGCCAAAACTTTAAAATCTTCAGCAAATTCTTTTTTCAATTCAAGATATTCTTCCCACGAATACATACTTTCTAAAATGACAGACTTATTTTGAAAAGCAGATTTTATCCCGGGCATATTGGCAATTGCCATGGCAGCCATGCCATCTTTTGCCCGAAATTCTTCTCTCACCGCTCTTTCCCCGGCTTCACCCGGCGTACCTCTGCGCGCCGCTTCATCTACCACTGCCTGCCCAAAATAAATTTTCGGCCAGCCGGTTTTTTTTACCAAATAATTGGTGGTTTGTGTTTTACCGGCTCCGGGAAGCCCGACGATAGCCAAGATGACTTTAGGCATAATGATTAAAAATCACAAAAACGACGAAAATTACAAAAATAATTTTTGCTCAATTTTGTCATTTTTTAATTTTTGTCACTACTATTTTCCATTTTTACATTACCTTCATTCGCTCTCACCGGAATATCTTCATTAAATATGCCAATTAACTCATCTTTCCATTTAGGGTTTTCCCCATACACCTCCACACTCACGCCGGCTTCTTTAAGCATATCCACGGCTTGCGGACTGCGATAAATCTTGCCCACAACAACTCGCTTTATCCCACAGGCAATTACGTACTTGGAACAGTGTATGCACGGGCTGTATTTGGTGTACATTGTCGCGCCGGCCGTGGAAGTTCCGCCCTGCCTGGCAGCCTGAAGCAAAGAATTGTGCTCGCCGTGGATGGTGCGCACACAGTGGCCTTCTTCCAGCAAATGGCCGACATCGTTGCAATGCGGCAGTCCCGCCGGCGAGCCGTTATAGCCGGTGGCGATAATGCGGTTGTCTTTAACCAAAACCGAACCCGCGTAAAGCCTGTCGCAAGTCCCGCGCGCCGCAATTATTTTAGCAATAGCCATAAAATAATCATCCCAGGAAGGGCGAAAATGTTGTCTTTCTTCAGAAGCCATATATAAGCAATTCTACAACAATTTTAAGTGTTTGACAAAAATTACAGCCTGGATTATACTTTGTTTAGTTATGTCCAAACTACGTTCGATAATCAGCATTATTATTATCGAAATTCCTTCGTTGCGAAGGCTGGTTTAGGACTGATAGCAAAGTTTCAAAAACCGAGGCCTTCGCCCAAGCGAAGGTCTTTTTAGTTGGAGGTAAGATGCAGGCAACGGTAAAAAAAGTTGATGTGGATGTGAACCAGTTGGAAGAGGCCATAAAAGGGCTTTCCTTTATAAAACCTCCCTATTGCTTGACACGAGCGTCTAAAGCCGAGATTTTTTATCTCGGAAAAGACTTGGCAAGCGCTGAGAGTTCGTACTTTCACGACCTCGTAATGATCGAAGGTGCAACGGTCTTGGTCGTATCCAAGAACAAGCCAGATGCTCTCAGACAGGGGGAGGTGTTTAACTTTCACGCCGCTGTTCTACTGACAACAACCGACGAAGGTCAGACTGCCCTTGAGGCTTTGGAAAGAAACCGATCTGGCGGAGCATTGATCTTCTTTGATAAGGTGCAGGGATAGGAAATCGCCGGCGGCACACAGAGCAACACTCGTGCCGCCGGTTTCTTTATGTCGCCAAGTTATTTGTCAATAATAACATGGATATACATGCCAAAGTTTACAAATCACTTTTAACAATAATTTAAACTACTATCAAATCTCAAATAAAAAACAATCCTGAAATAAAACAGGATTGTTTTTTATTTATAACTTTACTAAGATCCTTCGCTTCGCTGTGGATAAAAATGCCAGGCAGTTTCACTTTATATCTTAACTTTAATCCCCGGTCCCATTGTGGCATTTATGGAAACTCCGGAAATGAACTGACCTTTGACTGTGGAAGGTTTGCTTTCGGTGACTGCACGATACAAGGCTTTTAAATTTGCAAGCAGCTGATCATTAGGAAAATTGCTTTTGCCGATTATTTGGTGGATGTTGCCACTATCGTCATTTTTAAAGTTAACTTTTCCGCCGGCAATTTCCTTTATAATTTTGCCAACATCGGCTCCCACAGTGCCGGTTTTAGGATTAGGCATAAGGCCGCGGGTACCTAAAATCTTCGCGATTTGGGCTAATTTTGGCATTAGGGCAGGCTCTGCAACGGCAACATCAAAGTCTGTCTTTTCGCTCTCTTTAATCTTTTTAATCAAATCCTCGCCGCCAACAATTTCAGCTCCAGCATCTTTAGCTTCTTTTTCTTTTGTGTCTGTTACAAAAGCCGCGACTTTTTTGCTTTTACCCGTGCCGTGTGGCAAGCTAACAGTCCCTCGAACGGCCTGGTCAGTCTTTTTGGCATCAATTAAAGTTCGAATGTGGACTTCAACGGAGCCAACAAATTTGGTTGTGGCAGTTTTTTTTGCCAGTTCAATCCCCTCTTCTGCCGAATAAACTTTCTCGCGATCAACTAATTCTAAATTTGCTTTGACTCTCTTTGCCAATTTTGGCATATTATTCCTTTCGTGGTCATCTCGAGCTTTACTATATTACGATATAGTAATATAGTATTTGACTCTGCCACAAAATTAATTATTGTTCTTTTTTTACCATTGACCAATGGATAATAAAAATTGGCAGCCCGACCAGAAACATAGATGTTCCAACGGTAATCCCTCCCCTGCCAGGACCCGTGCCTTCAATAAACTTGCCCAGTAAAGCCGCGATGAGCATAAAAGATCCAATTACCATCATAAACATTGCCCCAACGCAGACAGTATATAAATAAATTTTCTTTATTGGCCAATTATTCATGTGTGGATTTATAAGTTAAATAGTTGAAGCCCAGATCATTTAGTCGGGTTTCCGCCTGATTTTTTTCACAATTTCCTATTTGCATAATTCTTTTTATGGGACTGTTGCTGAATGTGCTTTTAAGACGAAATTCCAGGATTTCGGGCAGATTGGCACAAATAAATTTTGATGTTTAGCCGTAGGCTAAGCGGAAAAAATTTTGG